>JBJFBU010000001.1:0-7753 GCA_051888595.1 Candidatus Gastranaerophilaceae bacterium
ATATCAAGAGTTTCTACATATCAAATGAATAAAAGTTTTGCATCACAAATAAATTCGACTCAATCGAAGTTTAATAAGTTGGCACAACAAATTTCGTCAGGCAAAAGGGTAACTTCTATGACTGATGATATTGTTTCTGCAAAAAGTATTTTGAAAGCAAACAAAGAACTTGAAAATATTGGTTTATATCAATCAAATTTGAAACAGGCTGACAATGAGTTATCACAAACTGATTCGACATTGAAAAGTATAAATGACCAATTACAAAAAGCTTATGATGTAGCAATGTCTGTATCAAACGGAACAATGGGTACAGAACAATTAGCAGCTTATCAAGAGGAGCTTGATGCAATTATAGATAATGTTACACGTCTTGCAAATACAAAATATGGTGATCAATATTTGTTTGCAGGAACGGCAACAACAACACAACCTTATTCAATGGTTTCAACTGATGATGCAACTGTTGCAAATGCAGGTTTAGTATATGCTGGTAATAACGGTGCAAGATATGCAATAGTAGATGAAGGCAAAACTCAACAAATTAACTTTACGGGTTCTGAGTTGTTTGGAGGTGCTTCATTTACAACAGACCAAACTACAGGTCAAATAACTATGGATGATGCAAATAGCTCAGGTGTATTTGGTGCATTGTACTCGCTAAAAGCCGCTATACAAGATGGTGATAATATTGATACTGACAAGTTGAAAGAAAGCATGGGCAATATAAAAACCGGCATGGAAAATGTTACTGCAATTCAAACAAAAGTTGGTGCTATGGGCTCTGAAATGGATGACATGTTAGCAACTTATGATACGGATGTTCTTAATGTAAAAGAATTACGCTCAAATTTAGAAGATACAGATTTGCCAAGTGCAATTTCTGATTGGTACTCTGTTTATCAATCTTTGCAAGCATCTTATTCAATGATGTCACAGGTCGCAAATGTGTCATTGTTAAATTATATTTAATTTTAAAACTTACCATTCATTTATATTTAAATATTAAAGGCACATCTCGATGTGCCTTTTTGTTAATCTTTTAAATATTATTAGAATAAGTCTATTTTTTTCTTGTAATACTGAGTAAGCTTAAACCGAACATAATAATCAATAAAACAATCATATATACAATGTAATGCTTTATTGAACCAACAAGAGAAGTTGCAATTGCACCACCAACGATAGCAACAGATGTAAGAATTGCAACTGTTGAATTTTGGGAAAAACCAGCTTTTAATAGTTTGTGGTGAATATGTTCTGCATCAGCAACAAAAGGTGAATGACCTTTTAAAATTCGTCTTAAACTAGAAAAAGTTATGTCTATAATTGGTACAGCTAAAACGACAAAAGGTAATAAAATTGCAAGAGTTGCAGTTTTCATTACACCCGTAATTGATAATGTAGCAAGTAAAAATCCTGCAAATAAAGCTCCAGAATCACCCATAAAGATTTTTGCTGGATTAAAGTTGTAAGCTAAAAATGCTAACATTGAACCTGCTAAAATGAATGCAATTAACGCACTGATTGAGTTAGAAGGTGTCATTGCAACAGCAACAATAGCTAAAGTTATAGAGTTTACAGTAATAACTGAGCCTGCAAGTCCATCTACACCGTCTATGAAGTTTACAGCGTTACAAATACCAACAACCCAAAGTAATGTAATTGGGTAAGATAACCAACCAAGCTCAATAACGTCACCTAATGAAAATGGATTAAAAATCGTGTCAATTTTAACCCCTAAAAGGTAAACAATAGTTACAATCGCAATTTGTATGAATAATTTGAATTTTGCATTCAAATTGTACACATCGTCAATTAAGCCAAGCAAAAACATAAGCGAGCCACCAAGTAAAATCCCTGACAACAAGCTTCCGTATGGATAGTAGCTTAAAAATACTAACAGTAAGAATGTTAGCATTGTACTTGACCAAATGGCAACTCCGCCAAGTCTTGAAACAGGTATTTTATGTATTTTTCTTTCGTTTGGTAAATCAACTAAACCTTCTTTTTTTGAGAAAGCTATTACCAAAGGAACAATGAATACTCCAAGAATTAGGGATATTATTGCACCTATAATATGTACTTGTACTTGTCCTAATGTAAGAATTGTCCTATCTCCTTTTACTTATATAATGGGTATTTTTGACATAATTTTAATGAACGTTCTTTTAGATTTTTCAAAGCCAGTTCATTATCAGAAGCTGAAATTGCACCAGAAATAATTTTTGCAACTTCAACCATATCATCTTCTTTAAATCCTCTAGTTGTGACTGCCGCAGAACCAAGTCTTACGCCACTTGTGATGAAAGGACTTTGTGGGTCATTTGGTACTGTATTTTTGTTAGCAGTAATACCAACAAGTTCTAATACATTTGCCATATCTTTACCCGTTTTTCCTTGACGTCTTAAATCAAGCGTCATCAAGTGATTTTCTGTCATACCACCTACAATATCAAGACCTTCATCTATTAAACCTTGTGCAAGAGCTTTTGAATTTTTAACGATTTGTTCTGCATAAGCTTTAAATTCTGGTTTTGAAGCTTCAAGTAGTGCAATTGCTTTACCTGCAATAATGTGTTCTAATGGTCCACCTTGAGAACCTGGGAAAACAGCTTTGTCGATACCTAAAGCATGTTCTTCTTTACACATAATTATTCCACCACGAGGTCCTCTTAGAGTTTTGTGAGTTGTTGTTGTTACAAAATCCGCGTATGGTGCTGGAGATGGGTGTACACCACCGGCAACAAGACCTGCAATGTGGGCTATATCTACCATTAGGTAAGCACCAACCATATCTGCAATTTCTTTAAATCGTTTGAAATCAATGATTTTAGAGTAATTACTTGCTCCTGCAATAATCATTTTTGGTTTGTGTTCTTTTGCTAATTTTTCAACATTATCGTAGTCAATAACGCCCTGATCGTTTACACCATAGCTTACAATGTTGAAATACATTCCAGAAAAATTAACAGGAGAGCCATGAGAAAGGTGACCACCATTTGATAAATCCATACCCATAACAGTATCGCCAGCTTTTAGTGCATATAAAAATACTGCCATATTTGCTTGTGCACCGCTATGTGGTTGTACGTTTGCGTGATCCATTTTAAAAAGTTCACAAGCCCTTTTTTGAGCTAATTCTTCAATAACGTCAATGTTTTCGCATCCGTTGTAAAATCTTTTATGTGGTTTACCTTCAGCATATTTGTTTGTTAAAATAGTTCCACAAGCTGCCATAATTGCTTTTGATGTGAAATTTTCACTCGCAATAAGCTCAATAGTTTCCTCTTGTCTTTTTAATTCTTTTTCTATTAATTCTGCAACTTGAGGATCAGTTTTTTTTATAATATCAATTTCCATTTATTACACACTCCTTAATTCTATGACAATTATATGTTAAAAAAGTTATTGTGGCAACCATTTTTAAAACAACCCAAAAAAAATGTACTAAGTAATTAGTACATTTTTTGTCTATTTTTTAAAATTATTCTAATTAAGTGGAATAATTAATTTTTGTCCAATAGAAAGTGCATTTGGATTACTCATAGAGTTAGCTTCTTTAATTGCATCTTCATGTTTTTTGCTATATGAACCGTAAAATCTAATGATAATGCTTTCTAGAGTATCACCACTTTGAACTGTATAAGTTTCATCTTTTGAAGTAGAGGCAACTTTAGCACCTGTAACATCTTTGTCAGCAGGGATAAATGTTATTGCATTGTCCTCAATTCTAGTGTTTGCAACGTTTGCAATGTCACTGTTAGTGCTTTCATTAACTCCTTTTGTTGAAAAGTTAATAAGTGTTGTTATTATTAACATTACTATAACTCCGGCAACAAACCCTGTAATTAAGTATACAGTAGGTGATTTGTCTTGTTTACTACTTTGTTTGAAGTTATTCCAAAGCATATCAAGTTCACGCTCTTTTGTCTTTTGTTGGGGTTGTACATAAAGTACATTCAAATTCTGAGTTTGACGTCTATATTTTGCTAAACTTTCCAAAGTTTGGATTTTTTCTTTAGATAAGTTCGCACGTCTTAAAGTTGTGCTTTTCATAAGATCCTCGCTAGTCTAGTTTTCTATATGATGATACCATGTAAAATTGACTTTAACAAGTAAAAAAAAAATAAATTAGTATATTTGTATGACTTTTTAAATTTTTTTATCAAGTTTTGAATTTACTTGTCGAATCAAAATGTACAAGGAAGAAGGAGACAATTTTAAAATGTCAGAGCAAATTTTCGCATCCAACGATTTAGAAAAAATGAATGAATTAGCACTAGTAGAATTAGAAAACGCAAGATTAGCACATCAAAGATATTTGATAAAACAGCAAGAAGAAGATTGGAATGCTGCAATTGAAGGTTATATAAGTGCAGCAAAACACAATCCAGAATTGCCAGAAGCTTATTATAGATTAGCATTTTTGATGTGGGAAAAAGGCGAAATTGACGTAGATGCGGCAATTGAACAATGTAGAATGGCATTATTATACTCTCCTGATAGTGCTAATGCTTATATTTATAAAGGATTTTTTGATAAATTAGCGGATAATTATTTAGATGCAGAGTTTGAGTTTAAACAAGCAATTAATCTAACAGGCTTTAAATCTGCACGTCCAAGAATATTGTTATCTTTGTCAATTTTGAGAAAGATGAATCAAGAAAAAACTTCTTTCAAAGACTTGTTGAGCTTTTTATACTACTTTATTTCAGGCTCAATAATG
This sequence comes from Candidatus Gastranaerophilaceae bacterium, assembly GCA_051888595.1. Lineage (GTDB taxonomy): Bacteria > Cyanobacteriota > Vampirovibrionia > Gastranaerophilales > Gastranaerophilaceae > UBA6984. The sequence continues at coordinate 4,730 of JBJFBU010000001.1, forward strand.
TTATCTTATGACATTCCGTCTTTAAAAATTTTGACACAATCTTTCAAAGATGATTTTTCTGTATTACTTTTCCAAAAAGCTGGTACTTTACTTGAAAAAATGAATCTTTCAAAAATTGCGTACAATTTATACGAAATTGCGGCAACAAAAACAGGTCACAAAGAAATTTTCTACTCAAAAATGGGTGATATTTCGGTTCATGCAAAAAAAACAAGCGAAGCTTACGAGTCTTACAGCAAAGCTTATGTGTCTAATCCACAAAATAAAGTTGTATTAATGAAGCTTGCAACATTAACACAAACATACTTTCCTGAAATGGTTGATGAAACAATAGATTACTATACAAAATTATTGGAATTACAACCAGAAGATTGTGGATTCATTTATTACGAATTAGGTCATTTATATTTGAAAAAACAGGATAAAATTCACTCTGTAAATGCATTCAAATTAGCTTTAGAACAAGATAAAACAAATCCATTCTATCATAATTCATTAGCGTATGCATATTTGAAAGCTGAATTGTATGAAGATGCGATATCACATTATAATACAGCAATAAGTATTAATCCAGACAACGAATGGACATCAATTGTATGTCATGCTTTGGGTTCAACTTATGCAGAAGTTTATGGTGATTTGAATTTAGCAATTGAAAAATTCAAAGAAGGTATTGAATTAGATGCTAAAAATTACGATATAAAACTATCACTAGGTGATGCATTAATGGCTTTGGGTAATACAGATGATGCAATTCGCACATATTGTGATGCTATTACAACAGAGCCAGAAAACTTTAGAGCTTATTCAAAAGCTGGTTTAGCTTTGTGGGAAAACGATATGGTAGAAGAAGCAATTGTTTCTTACCATAAATCCATAGAATTAAATCCGAATTTTGACATAGCACAAAACAATTTGGGTGTTATTTATCTAGATGGTTTAGGCTGTGCAGAAGATGCATTACCATTTTTTGAAAAGGCTATTGAAATTAATCCATCATACACACTTGCTTATTTTAACGCAGGTCGTGCAAGCGAAATTTTATCTAATAAAACTCAAGCTGCTGAATATTATCAAATGGCACTTGATATGAATAAATTAACCGAGGATTTAGAAGAATCGGAAATAAAAGAAAAATTACACTCGCTATTTGAATTGTAGAATTCAAGGGTAATTTGAAAAAATTACCCTTTTTTTTTATTTATAATAACAATTTTTTTATTTACGGTTTTTTATATAAATAATAAATAAGAAAAGGAGTTATTATGCCAATTATTAATGAGAAATTTCAAATACACACAAATGGGTTTACGGATATTATTGATATAACCAAAAATGTTCAAAATTCTGTATATTCACATTCTCTCAAAGATGCAAATGTAATGTGTTATGTGTCAGGAAGTACAGCTTCATTGACAACGATTGAATTTGAACCAGGGCTATTGGTGGATTTGCCGGAAGCTTTAGAAAAAATTGCACCTCAAGATGTTGAATATCATCATGATGAAACTTGGCATGATGGTAATGGTTATGCACATGTCAGAGCTGCAATTATGGGAAATTCATTGTCTATTCCTTTAATTGATGGTGCATTACAACTTGGAACATGGCAACAGGTTGTTTTAATCGATTTTGATAACAAATCGAGAACAAGAACAGTTTATGTACAAATAATATATTAGTCATTTTTTGGTCTTTGCATTGTTAATAAAATTTCTTGTGGGATAAATGTTTCAAGAATGCCAAAGTCGGCAGTTGCAAAGAAAAATTCTAATGTTTCGTTCTCTCCAATGTCAATAGAGTCAAACGGGATGCTAATATCAAGAACTTTATCATAAGCAACCTTTATGGTGTCCTCGCAGTTTTGTGAAAACCATAAGCCACCTTGCATTGCTTTTGAGAATTGTAGTGGACGTAACATTCCGTTTACAAGTGACAATCTTATTTCTGACTCAAATTTTTCATACATTATTGGATAAACATCTTCGGTTTTGTTTATAAGCCTAATGTTTGATAAATTTTGATGTTTATCAATATTTCTTGTGTAGATAAACAATTGATGAATCATATTTGTATTGTTTTCTTTAACTTCTTCATCAATATAAAATCTTAGGTATAAATTATCTTGGTCAAAACCAAATTTTATTTTTTCAAATATAAATTGATTTTCTGATGCAACAGCCTTTGGTATGCTAATTACACCAGCATTAAGCCATTCATCATCAATTTTATCTTGTCCATCCATAATCGGAGTTATTGTTGAAGTTGGAAGTGCTGAAGGTTTAATATTTAAAGGTGCAAGAGGCATGTTTAAATATTCAGGTGGCTTTTTCTCTAAAAGCCTATAAACATTTTTTAAATGTTCTCTAAATAAATAGTCGAAAATATGGTCTTGACCTGAATTGTTTGGTTCTCCGTACCACCAAAACCAATCACTGCCTTCTGCAATATAAATTTCTTGTTGAGCTTTTTCAATATTTGGAAGATTTGGATTTTCTTCCGTTATTTTAATAAAATCATCACGAACATTTTTTAAATAATTCCAAGCTTGGTTTTTTGTTGGTTCACCTATCCAAAGTTGAAAATTTCTATTTATCCAAGAACCTGAATATATTTTTGATAATTTTTTAATATTTTTATCACTCTTTAAATAATCACTTATCAAAACTGTTTCAAGAGAGTCGTCATCTTCGATAAGTTGGTAAATTTCTCTTAAAAATCCAGCACCATCGTCATTGTAGTTTTCCCAAGAGTTTTCACCATCAAGTGCGATTGTCAACATGTGAGAATCATCTGGTGATGCCAAAATTTTACTTTGAACAACTTTTATTCTGTCATATAAGTCGTTTGCAGCTTTTTTAGGGTCACAATTTGGATATTCAAAGCTGATTAAATTAGGAATTAGTGAATCTCTAAAAATGATATCGATTTTTGAATTTTTTGTTTTAAATTCATAAGGTTTTAATAAATGATATGGATCTGCTAGGTAACCTTTAAAATCTCTTACAAAGTCGAAATTTATTG
>JBJFBU010000002.1:0-7568 GCA_051888595.1 Candidatus Gastranaerophilaceae bacterium
AAATCACTTGCTTCTTCTATAAATGCTCTTGCAGGAGTGTCTGATTTTGCAACTCTAATCATTGCACATGTTGCTGAAATAGGATCTGTATGCCTTGAAAGAGATACACCCTTTCTTACAATGTTTCCAACTTTGGATCCTTTTGTCATCTTGTCGAACGTATCTACAATACCCTGACAAACCTTCGCTGCGGTTGCACCGCCTTGACCTGCCGCCAATTTTGTAACTACTTTCGAAGCATGACCTACTGTTGATATATGTCGTAATATGTTACCTGATTTTGCGGCTTTTGCATTACCGTATAAAGATATTAACGACGCTACATAATTTGCCATTTTTCTACTTTTTGTTCTTTCTTTATGTACCTTACACTACTAAAAAGTCCTAAAACTCATGAAAAATGCTATTTTTAGCAAAAATGTAACATTTTTGTAACATGATTTTTACTACTTTCGTAACAATTTTATAATATCATAAATTCTCACAAAGGTTATAATAGTTACATTTACACTTAATATTATTTAACATTATCGGCTTGTATGTTTTTGTATTTTTTATTAAATTTATTGTTTCTTGCAATTTTTCTTTATACATTATCTCTAAATCTTTTGTAAACTTAACAACTTTTTCAGAATTATCTTTCAAATTCAAATAAACAAAAAATAGAGAATCATAGTCTTTAATAAAACTGTCTGTACATAATAAATATACCATCGTTTGATAATCATTTTGTGCATCTTTAACAGTTGAACCTGTTTTGTAATCTAAAATGTAGTAATCGTTTTCATTTTTAACAAGTGCATCCAAACGTCCTGATATCCAATCATCACCCAATCTAGAAGTTAATTGATATTCACTATACAAAAAAGAAAATTTAAAATATTTTGACGATTTCAAATAATTCCAAATAGCTGATTCCTCTTTTGTTAATATTTTTTCTAACTTTGAAACATCATAACCTTTTATGTAATAACTTGCAATTGCATGAATATTTTTACCTTTTTCAAAAATATATTTATCTTGTGGCATTGAAATTTTTTCGATATAGGAATAATAGTATTTCATTTGACATTCTTCAAATGTTTTTAACATTGCTGGAAAAAATATCATCAGTTTTTACCTTTCAATAAATTTTCGAAAATAATACTTGGATCTTGTTTAATAACTTTGCCGAAGCTTTTTATTTCTTTTGACACAGTAAAAGTTATTTGTCTTTTAGCTCTTGTTATTGCAACATACAATAAACGAAGATTTTCTGCAATTTGAATTCTTTTTAATTCAGAAACATCTTTTATTTTATATTTTGAATTAAAACTTCTAATTTTTTCCATGAATTCTGTATTTTTCTTTATCACCATTTGATTAAAATTAATCGGTAAAGACTTTTCAGTGAATTCTGGCAAAAATACATAATCAAACTCATCACCTTTTGATTTATGGTATGTCATTATTTGAATTTTTCCCTCTAAAAATTCTCTACTTGCTTCGTCCTCTTCTGAAAAGAATTTAAAACCACTTAAATTAGGTCGTTTTGCTAAAGCTGTCAGTTTTTCTAAAACTGATTCGAAATTTTTATTTGAATTAGATAAACGCTTTATCAATGTTGAAATCAAATAAACATTCGATTTTTCAATTTCGCTTTTGTAGTAATAAAGTCCAATTTTTATAGCTAATTCTTCAATTGGCAAATGTAAAAAGTTTAGCCAATATAAAACATCCCAGTAAAACTTTGCTAAATCAACTTGCATTTCATCAACATTTGACAAAATAAAAGGTTGTTCCAGGGCTCTTATATCTGAATTTAACCTGATTTTATAAAACCCTAATTCAGAAAGAGTTTCGTAAGAATCAGCAATAACATCATTATCAAAAGGTTTTAGTATTATTTTTAAAATTGAAATTATTGTTCTATAAACACTTTTCTGCTCCAAACATTCTGAACGAGAAATGCTCTTAAATCCAGAATCATTTATAAAAGATAACCAATTTGCTACTTGATAATTGCTTCTTAACAATATTCCAATAGTTGCTTTTGGATTGTTTAGTAGAATATCTTTTATTTGTTTTAATATATAATTCTTTTCCGCAAAAACATTGTCGAATGCAAAAGATTTTACAGCTTTTTGAGAAATTGGATTTTTGCCTTCAACAGGTTTCATAAAAATTCGATAGAAAGCATTTTTGCAATTTTCGTTTTTTTCTGACCAAATCAAAAGATTATTTGCTAATTTCCAAACTTCTTGGCAACATCTTTGAGAACAATCCATTTCGACATTTTGACTCGTTTTTATAAATTTTCTAAATCCTTCAACATCCGCATTTGAAAATGTTGTAGTAATAGCTTGATTAATATCACCACACCTAATCAAATTTTTATGTTTTGCACTTAAAAGAGAGATTAAACTTTGTTGAATTGCAGAAGAATCTTGTGCTTCATCTTCAATTATGTATTCACAAACATCTTGATAATATTCTAGAATATCTGCATTTTCTTCTAATAGCTTTACTGAAGATATCAACATATCATCATAATCAATCAAGTTATTTTCTTTTAATTTTTTTTGATATAAGTTGAAAAATTTTATAAACGTATCTATTTTTTTATCTTTTGAATTCTGCGGTAAAATACCACCACCTAATTTAAAAATTGAAATTGCTCTATCATATTCTTCAATATCAGTTTTTTTGAGTTTTAAATTTGCAGAAACATTTTGAATAATTGTAGAACGCTGAGAATCATCACAAATTTCGAAATCTGAAGCAAGACCAAGCCTTTCAAAATTTGAATTATCCTTTAATATTCTAAGTGCCAGACCATGAATTGTGCTTATATTTGGCAACTTTGAATTTTCTTGATTAACATTTTTAATTCTTTCTCTAAAATTTCTCGCAGCAGATTCCATATACGTCAAAACAAATATATTTTCTGGATTTATTCCATCATTAATAAGTTTTATAATCAAAGCTAAAAGAATTGTCGTTTTTCCTGCACCTGGAACAGCTGAAATTGCCATTTTACCTGATTTATATTGAAGAACAGGTTTTTGATCTTCTCTTGGTGTAATATTAAATGCAATAGATGTTTCTTTTATTACCTCGTTTTTAAAATACTGCTCAATTCCACCAAAATTTTCAACACCATTTCCATCAAATAAACTTGAAAAAGTATATATAAAAGCTTCTGCACAAAGGGTCAATTTTCTCAATATTCTTGCTGTTTTTTGACGTGAAAGTTCTACATCATCAGATATTGTATAATTATCTTTTTCCCAATCTGCTTGAAAAACCCAAGAATTGTATAACGGTCCAATATCATTTTTTATCCATTCACTTGATGAAATATCTAACCAAAGCTGGAATTTAGTTTTTACTTGATTATCAATAATTTTTTGCGGTGTAGCTATAACTAAATCTTTTTCTGCAATTTCAAGTGTAGAATAAGGATTTTCCGCAATGACAGAAGTTTCAATTTGATTTATTATTGATTCTTTCTTATCCTCAATCAAGTTGTCTGGAAAAACATTTTCAAAATCTTGCAACTGTTTTACAAAAAATGAAAATTTATTGACAGTGTTTTTGTCCTCAATGCTAAAATCAAAAATCTCATTGGATATTAAACAAACCTGCTCTGACAGCTTTAATTTTTTGCTATTAAGTTGATTAATAAGCAATCTTAACTTCTGATATTTTTCATTATAATCACTTACTGTGAATTCATAATCAGCTATTTTCTTATTTTTCTCAAAATACTCCAAAATAGGCTTACAATGCCTTATTGGAATATTTAAAATTTTCGATAATATAATTCTTAAATCAAATTCCTTTAAATCTTTTTTTAAATCTGTATTCAATAATTTCAATATTGTTAAACTTGCAGAAACATAAGGATTTTGTATTAATTTTTCATTACCTGATAAATATACCAAATTAAAGTCTTTAATTTTTTCTTTCAAACAAAACTTTAACATATCATCAATTTGAGGTGTAATAATTGCAATTTCTGAAGGTTTTATACCAGATTTTATTAATTCTTTTGTTTTTAATACAGCTAAATCAATCATTACAGCTCTTTTTGAAGGTGAAATATGAGAAAAATTTTTAAGTGGATTTGAAACATTATTTTCAACATTTTCAAATAAGATTTCTGCATCTTTTGCCATTTTTGAAGATATTTCTAAGATTTTACTCTCCTTACAACAAGAAAGTTTTTTTAATTTTTCATAAATATTTTTGTCTGCACTCAAATATCCTGAACGGCTTGACCCCTTCACATCACAAGTAATGAAGCCTTCTACAAGTTGTTTATCCAAAAACTCAATAAAATCATAACAAATTGGAGTAATTTCATCCGCATCATCAACAATAAGATATTTGATATTCTTGAAAACATTTGTTGTTCTGTAAATGTGATTAAATAATAAGCCTTGTCGCAAATAATCAAAGCTTCTATAATTTAAAGATTTAAGTAATAATTTCTTTAAAGCTTTTTGTACATCGTCCGAAAAGCCTTCTTTTAATACGCAATCTGAACGCCATTTTACGTCATTTTCTGTCAGATTGTTTTGAATAATTAATGAATAACGTCTAAAAAGTTGCTGAATTAAAGATTTTTTTGAATTATATCCTTCAAATTTAATATCTTTGAGAATATCTTTTAACATAAATTGGGAGATTTCTAAACCAATTAAGTTTGGTATTATTGAGGTGTGACCTGAAGATATTTGGTTTTCCAAATATGCCCAATTATCTATTATTGTGTTGTAAGCAAGTCCAAAGAATGAATATACTTGCATTTTTTCAACGCAATTACATTTTAACAATTTCAATGTTTCGTTACAGAATTTTTCTTTAGCAGAAGAATTATTAACGAGTACTAATATTTCACTTGCAGAAACGCCCGAATTTAAAAGTCGGGCGTATTCTTCAATTAAGATTTGAGTTTTATTTGTTGATATAGAAGCTTCAATTAGCATTTTCTAGTTTTAATTTCATCCAAAATCATATCTACAAATTCATCAACAGATTTTGTACCAACTTGACCAACACCTCTTTGACGAATTGCAACAGAATTAGCTTCTTGTTCTTTGTCGCCAACAACTACAACATAAGGGACTTTTTTATCTTGTAAGTTTTCTCTTATTCTGTAATTCATGCTTTCTGAGCGGTCATCAAGATAAGCTCTAATACCGTTATCTCTAAGTTTTTTGTAAACTTTTTCAGCAAAATCAATATGTTTTTCATTTGAAATTGGAACAACAGAAACTTGAGTTGGAGCAAGCCAAGTAGGGAAAGCACCTGCGAAATGTTCAATCAAGATACCGTGGAAGCGTTCCATAGAACCAAAGATTACTCTGTGCAACATAACAGGAGTTTTCAACTGACCATCTTTGTCTTGATATTTAATATCAAATCTTTCAGGCAAGTTAAAGTCTAACTGGATTGTAGCACATTGCCATGTTCTACCAATTGCATCCTTAACTTTAAAGTCAATTTTTGGACCATAGAAAGCCCCGTCACCTTCGTTGATATCATATTTCATACCACGTTTATCCATAGCTTCTTTTAAGCCAGATTCAGCTAAATTCCAGTTTTCCAATTTACCAACATAACTTTCTGGTCTAGTTGATAATTCAACTTCAAAATCCATTTTAAATATTGCCATTGTATCAGATACAAAATCAATAATTGCGTTAATTTCATCAACTAATTGTTCTGGAGTACAGAAAATATGAGCATCATCTTGAGTAAAACCTTGTACACGAGTTAAACCAGATAGAGCACCTGATTTTTCACGTCTATAAACAGTACCCAATTCAGCCATTCTCAATGGTAAAGAACGGTATGAATGTCTTTGTGATTGATAAATCAAAATATGGAACGGACAATTCATTGGTTTAACAATATATTGTTCATCTTCATCATTTTCTTTTTGAATAAAGAACATATTTTCTTTGTAATGGTCAATATGACCAGATAATTCCCACAATTTAGATTTAGCTAATTGTGGAGTTTGAACGATTACATAACCACGTTTTCTATGTTCAGTTCTCCAATAATTTTCAATTTCTTCTCTTACAGTGTAAAGATTTGGGTGCCATAAAACTAGACCACCACCAATTTCTTCTCTTACAGAGAACAAGTCTAATTTTGCACCTAATTTTCTATGGTCACGTTTTTCAGCTTCTTCAAGCATGTGTAAGTAATCAGCCAAATCTTCTTTTGTCCAAAAAGCAGTTGCGTAAATACGTTGAAGCATTTTATTTTTTTCATTACCTCTCCAGTAAGCACCTGCGACTTTCAATAATTTTATAGCATTACCTTTTATAAAGCTTGTATTTGGAACATGAGGGCCGGCACAAAGGTCGTTGAATAGGACATTTCCGTCTTTATCTTTAGTCAAATAAAGAGTTGGAGCATCATTTCTATGTTCTTCTAGTAATTCAGCTTTATATATTTCGCCTTGAGCCTTAAACTCAGCAACTTTTGCATCTACATCATCAACATTAACTTTTTCGAATGTAAGATTTTGTTTTAAAATTTCTTTCATTTTATCTTCAATTTTCGTTAAATCTTCTTCTGTAAAAGTATGTTCGTCTAAATCAAAATCGTAATAAAAGCCTGTATCAGTAGCAGGTCCGATTGCTAATTTGGCATGCGGAAACAAAGATTGAACGGCTTGAGCCATAATATGAGAAGCCGAATGTCTTAGTACATGCAAAGTTTCATTGTTCTTTTCCATGAATAAATTCCTTTCAAAATTCTTTATATATTATATATACCACTGAAAAGCTATAAATACAAATGACAATAGAATAAAAAAAAATTTATAAACAAAATACAGATATCATAAGGGATTAATAAATATTTACACCTTTTATATGATTTTTTCTTGATATTTCAAATTTAATCATTAAATAAACCGATGAGAGAAATACTAACAGAAAGAGGATAAAGTCATGGGAATGGCGGCATCTCAAGCCAGATTTTTAAGTCTGACTGCGAGAAAATCAAATGTAGAATATGAAGGACAACAGATAAACCAACAAAGAACGACATTGTCCAATCAATCTGCGAATTTGTACAACCAAATGTTGACATTAAGCGTGCCAACACCACCGTCATCTGACAATTTTTCGACTATACAGTATACATTTACTGTTCCAAACACTAAAAACAGTGCAACAATAAACCAAATAACAAAAGTTTCAGGCAGTGATGATGAATATACAATTTCTTTCTCTTATGTAGAAGAAGAAATTGGATTTCCGGCATGCTCAAATAATCATAAAGCGACCGTAAATTCTTACGATGCGGATAATCATACTGCAAATATTACGACATACAAAGGTGTCACTACTGATTTAACATATTATGACCCTGCCAATCCAGACAAGACACATACCGATGCCTACAACGCATTGTGTTTCGACAGTGAAGGAAATGAAGTAGACACATTATATATAGTAGATGTAGGTACAGAAGCATCACCAAGTTACCAATACTTTAGAGGTTCAGAAATAGATACAGCATTAAGCACAGGAGAAAAGTGGGTTTATTGTGAAGCTGGA
>JBJFBU010000003.1:0-7494 GCA_051888595.1 Candidatus Gastranaerophilaceae bacterium
CCATTGTGGTTGATGGGTGCATTCTTTATTGCGACAGTGGCAGAGCTTTGCATATCTCCAATAGGATTGTCATTAGTTACAAAATTAGCTCCAGTAAAATTTGCATCTTTGATAATGGGATGTTGGTTTTTATCAAGCTTTATAGGCAATTTAGGTGCGGGTGTTTTTGCCGGCAATTATGAAAAAATGTCGCATACGGTATTCTTTTTGATATTGTCAGTTTGTTCTGCAGTTGTGGCTATTACATTATTTTTCTTAACTCCATTGTTAAAAAAATGGATAGGAAAATCATAATAGTCTAATAATAGGATAAATTTATTTTAAAGTATGCTAAGATTATTGTATGTTAACATGCGATAAAGTAGATAGCGATTTAAAAACAGTTGGACTAGAGTTGATGTTTATGACTCCAGAGAAATGTTCACACGAAGATGGTGTGACGGCTGTTGAGCTTGCAAAAATGGTTAATTTACCAGTAGATATCGTAAAGAAAAAATTAGTTATATTAAAAGAAAAAGAAATTGTACAAGTAAAAGGGATTAGCCCAAAATACTGGAAATTTGATGATTATAAATTTCAACGTATGGATGAAGATGATGAAGTTTATAAAGAATTGTGCAATTTTGAAGATGTAGATTTTGACAAGTATTTTCAATATTAATATTTGATATTGTAAATCTTAAGAATTTTTAAAGATGTGAATTTTTCAAATCTTTAGTTTTTTTTAGTCAAGAGCATTATTTGTTATTTACAAGAAAAATATGCAAAAAAAAAGGTCCAATTTTCATTGAACCTTGTCAGTATCAAACCACTTGCGGTCTGATTTTAATGTTATGTAAACTATTCATTAATTATCGTATAAAACGTATCTAGCAGCGTGTCCGTTAGGAACAACTTGTTGTCCTCTAAGAACTACTGAATATTGGTCCGCAATGTAAGCGTTGTTTTCTGTACATGTTGTACCACTATCAGCTATTGAATTATCACTTGTAGCACTATTTGAGGTTGTACCACCAGAAATATTAATTTGACAGTTAGCTAATTTATTAGGTTTTTTAGCACCGTTTACGTCAATAAGAGCCTTACAAGGTGATTTTGTTGTACAACCTTTTGCAGTTGAAGAATAGCTTAGAGCCATACCATCACTGAAGAATAATGTATAGTTACCAGAAGTAACACCCATAGTTGAAGCGTTAGTGTTAGCTACAGAATCACGACCACCTACAGATGTAATTTGCATTCTTGATGACAGTAAAGAGTAAATTGAATTATCTGCAACACCTGTGCAAGTTGTATCTGAAAAATCAGTATAATCAACCGCTACAGACATTGTAACAGCTTGATTTAAAGCTGATATTACTTTTTTGAAACCTGATTTCATTTCAGATTTACCTGTATTTGACATTAATGTCGGAATTGTCATAGCAGCAACTACACCGATAATACCAAGTGTAATCAAAACTTCTGCTAATGTGAAACCTAAGTGTTTTCTCATTTTTTTTTGCCTTTCTACGTTTTAAATTACTTAACTAAAATCCTACTTACAGTACTTTAGTTGATTTTAACAACTTTGACACTTCGTGTCAATACAAATTTGCTTTCTCAATCAAATAACGTACTTTTATTATACCATAGAATTAGATAAAAGTAATCCTAAAGTATTAGATTTTACAAAAACTGTTACAATTCTAAATAATTAAGGATTTTTTTATTATTCTAAAAACTAGTGCTATTTATTGATTTTGCTGCAATATAGCCAGTTGACCAACAATTTTGTAAATTGAATCCGCCACAGTATCCATCTATGTTAAGAATTTCTCCACAAAAATATAAATTGTCTAAAATCTTCGATTTTAAAGTCTTTGACTCGATTTCATCTGTCGAAATGCCACCACTAATCACAGTTTCACCGTCTTTTTTTGTTCCATTTATATAAAATTCATGACTTGTTAATAACTTTTTTACTAATTCTTTAGTATTGGATTTTATCGAATAACCTTTTTGAGTTAAATCTATGTCTTTTAAAACTGTATTTATAAAATTTTTAGGTAAAAAATCAGATAAAATATTTCTTAAATCCTTGTGAGAGTTAGTGTCGAATACTTTTTGAAAATCTATATCTCTATTTAAAAATTTAATAATTATTTTATAGGGCATCTCTTTTCTTGCATTAATTGAAGAAAGCTTAAATATTACTGGACCTGTAATTCCATGATTTGTAAACAGTATATCACCTTCCAAAATAGTTTTTTCAGATATAATTTTGCAGTTTTTTATACAAATTCCTTGCATTTGTGGGTAATTTGGTGTTGTATTTAGCCCAACTAGTGCAGGTTTTGGGTCAATTATTGTATGTCCAAGTTTTTTTGCTAAATTATAATTACCTTTTCCACCACTTGATAAAACTACAATATCAAAAAGGTATTCAGCCTTGTTAGTTTTTACCTTAAAACCATTGTCTAGATGTTTTATGTCAACAACTTCTTCTTTTACAAATTTACAATGTTTTAAATTCGCCAAAATCTTTTCTCTAACTTCTTTTGCACTGTTAGAGATAGGAAAAATTCTGTTGTCGTCTTGGGTATAAGTTTTTACGCCGATATTTTCAAAAAAATCTAGCGTATCTGTTGTCGAAAATCTTGAAAATACTGAGTATAAAAACTTTTCTCCTCTTGGATAATTTTTTGCTAATTCTCTAAAATCATATTCTGCATTTGCAAGGTTACAACGTCCACCACCAGTGGGCAGTAAAGTTTTTAGAGGTGAATTTTTATCAAAAAGTGTCACTTCTAAATCTTTATCTAAATTGCATGCAACCATGCACCCAGCGGGACCAGCTCCAATTATTGCAACTTTTGTCATTATACTCTTGTTCCGTACAAATAAACCATTTCTGGATTTTCAAGTTCTTCATGCAACTGCATAATGGTCTTTTTTAAAGTCGGATGTATAAAATCCGGTGATAATTCCAACATTGGAACAAGTGTAAATGCTCTTTTGTGGAATAATTTATGCGGAATTGAAAGATTTTCGTCATTTACAATTTCGTTACCATAAAAAATTATATCAATATCAAGAGTTCTATCGCCATAACGACCTTCTGACTCTCTATCTCTGCCTAATCGCTGTTCAATTTTGTGGCATGTCTTAAGCAATTCTTGTGGTGTTTGAGAAGTTTTAATCTCAATAATTGCATTTACAAACCAATTCTTTGATTCAGTTCCCCAAGGTTCTGTTTCGTAAAATGCAGAAGTTCTAACAAGACTCGTATCCTCAAGTCCGTCTAGAATTGATGTTGCTTGTTGAATATATCCTACTCTGTCGCCTTTGTTTGAGCCAAGGCTTAAATATACTATAGACATAAAACAATTATTAAACGCATTTTTGCTTTTGTCAATCTTTTTTTGTGTGATAAAATTGAATTATGAAAAAAACAGTTATTGCTTATTTACATTCACATTGGGATAGAGAATGGTATAGAGAATTCGAAGTGTTTAGAATTCGACTTATTAGAGTTTTTGACAATGTTTTAAACTTGTTGGAAAACGATAAAATCCCTTGTTTTTATTTTGATGGACAAACTGCTGCTCTGGAAGATTATCTTGAAATTAGGCCTGAAAAATTGGATATTGTAAAAAGATTTATTAAAGAAAAAAAGCTTTTTATTGGTCCTTTTTATACTCTTGTAGATGAATTTTTAACCGACAAAAATTCTTTTGAACATAATTTACAAATTGGTCTAGATTATGCAAGAAAAATGGGCTGTGAAGACTTTATCGGATATCTAGCCGATACTTTCGGACATTCTAAAAATATTACTAAAGCATTTAAAAAATTTGGTATAGATAAATGTGTTGTTTGGCGTGGTTGTAATGGTGATATTCCTTCAGAATTTAAGTTTAACGGAATTAATACTGTAAATCTTTTGCGTGGCTATTTTATGGATTTTTTCTCTGCACCATTTGATTATGATAAAAAAGCCGAATTCATTAAAGATAACTTAGATAAAATAGCTAAAAAATCAGGTGATGTACTTCTTTTGCCAATTGGGGCAGATCATTTGGGTGTGGAATCAAATATTGCCGAACAAATAGATATAATAAATTCTAAACTCGAAGATTATCACATTCAATTAGGTTCAATTTTTGACTATTTTGAAAAAGTTAAGGATAGATTTGAAAATTTTGAATGGAATGATGAATTGCTTGATAACTCACAAACTTTCATTCTTTCAGGCTCTTATTCTTCTCATCTAGATTTGAAACGCTTGAATATAAAATGTTGCCATTTTCTACCTTTGGCTGACAAATTACAAAAACATTTTAGCCTAAAGTATGATAATTTGATAAATTATGCTTACAAATTATTACTACAAAATCAGGCACATGACGGTATTTGTGGTTGCTCTACTGATGATGTACATTTTGAAAACAAAATCAGATACAAAAAAATTCTGCAAATTACACAAACAATTTTTGATGAAGTTAAATTCCACATTAATAAAGATGCAACAGGTATTAATATGGCTGGAAATCCTTATACTGGGCTTGTTGAATTTGAATCAACTGATAAAAACTTAGGTTGGCAAATTGTTTCATCTAGAAAAGGTTTTGAAAATTCAATCTTGCAAAATACTCAAAAAATACCTGTAACAGAGGATTATACTGATATTTATACTTATGTAGCAGAAGTAAAAAACATGCCTTCTAAAACAGTTTACACATTGAATACAAAAAAATCTGACTCTGATTTGGAGGTAAGTGACAATTCTATTAGTAATTCTAAAATTTCACTAAAAGTTATTGGTAATAATATTCTTATAAATAATGATATTCAGTTAGAATTTGTTGATTATGTTGATAATGGCGATAGTTACAATGAGGGTCCATTGCCTGACGATTTTGGGGTAACTGCAGATATAATTTCTACTAAAAAACTTGTTGATGGTGACTTAAGGTCTTCTATTTTAGTTGAAACATCATTTTTTGATGTAGTTGTATCTTTGGATAAAAATTCAGAATTATTAAATTTCAAAATTGATTGGATAAACGAAGAAAAAAATCATATAATTCAAGCAAAATTTGTGCTAAACAAAGAGATTACACAAACTATTTCAGAAGATTTTAATGAGTTAATTACAAGAAATTTTGACCCAAAATATGATATCAGAAAAAATTTGCCAAAAACAAAAGGTATTGAAGCAAAAACAAACTCAGCTCCAATGCAACGCTTCGTTTGGGCAAATGATTTTGGCATTTTTACGAAAGGAATTACACAATATGAAGTGTTCGATAATATGCTATCAATCCCTCTATTAAGAGCTACTGGTGTTATTTCTAACCCTAAAAATTCTTCTCGCTCGACTCCAGCAGGTCCACCTCTTGAAGTCGACTCTCTGCAACAACTAGGAAAAAATATAGCTGAATTTGCAGTTTTTACCGGAGATGTTAATGGGTATTATAGAAATTTAGATAAAATTTTTAGTAATATTGTATTCTAATTGCAATGAATAAAAGAATAAGAGAACGGGCAGATTTTTGTTCAAAAATCTGCCCGTTCTCTTATAATATCACTATTTATTTAATGTTATTTTCTACCTTTTGACGCTTCAAGTCCAAAATTTGCATATCTGCATCAAGTTTTATTTTTTCGTATTCCTTGCTGTCTAAACGCTTTGTGTATATCCAAGACTTAAGTTTGTAATATAAATTACTAATTTTTTGTCCTAAAGTTTTCTTTGCTGGTTTTTCTTCTTTTTGTTCGATTTCTTGACCATTCGCATACATTGGTCGTTTTATATCTTCCCATCTTTGTTTTAACTTTTCTTGAGGTGTTAATTCCTTCTTTTTGCCAAGACCGGCATAAGGATCAGGTTTCCAGTCCCTTGGGGCAATTATACCTTGTTGAACAAATGTATCTTGTCCCATATCTTTATAATTGTGGCACTCGCATTGGTGATTGCAACAACAGTTGTTCATTGCTTGTGTTGCTAATTTCGTTTGCGGAGCTGTCATATTTACGTTCATCATAAAAAATCCTTCCGATATCTACATTTAGCGTAACATTCGTGAAGGATTTTTTTTGACAGTTTTATAATAAATATTTACTTTTGTTTACATTTCACTAAGCATAACTTTGTCCATTTTATTCTTGTAAAAATCAGTGTTAATGTTTAATTTTCTGCCGATATCAAGTAAAATATCTATGAATTCTCTATCAGTTTTATTTTTTAGGTTGCCCATATTGTCGATTATATCTCCAATTTGATGGAAAATCTTCGTAAAATATAAATTTTGTGCTTCTGTAATATTAACGTTTAAATCTAATTTTTCAATAAAATTAAATACCTCTAATGTTGCTTCAGCCTGATGGATTTCAGTGCTATTAACCAATCTGTTAATATTTTGTAGTAACTTTTGGCTGAATAATTTGCTAGTAGGTGTTTTATCTATTTCTACGCCAACTCTTTTAGCTTCAAAATCAATGTCCGCTGCTTGTTGTATGACTTCTGGATCTAAGTAATTATCATTCATTAAATCATTAAACTGTCTTGCAAGTGTATATCCTGCTGCAATTTTAAATTCAGCTGGTACACTCAAGCCCAATGATTGCATGTGATAAATTGAACCTTTGCCCTCGTTATAAAGTTCTTTGTATGTTTGAGCAAATTTGTCCATTTTACCTTTTAACATTATTTCCAAGATTTTGCGACGTTCTTCAATAAAGATATCTTTTAATGTGAAATATTCTTGTCCAAAGTATTCGTCTAAACCTCTGATAGTTTCTGTAATTGGGTTAATCAAGAATGTTCTAAAGAGTTCTTTTTGAATTCTGTTATATTCTTCTTCTGTCGAGAAATCTTTTATTGCACAATGGAAATCGCCACCTTGATATTGCATTAGTGCAAATACAAGATTTGTTTTTTCCAATGTTACTTTTGAATAAACTTCTATATGTCCAATTACAAGGTTAGAATTACCTTTTTGTACTTTTTTATATCCGTTTCTCTTAATTTTATAGCAATATACTTCTTCTTCATCTTCAAAATCTTGATATAATGAGCTTATTGCCCATAGTGAAGCAATTTGTTTTGTTGTAACCACTGAAGGTTTTACAAAACGCTCAAAAATGTCTTTGCCTGTGCCATATTCTTTCAAGTTACTTTGTGCTTTTTCAAGAATTTCTAAGAATTTGCCCTCAAAGTTTTTGTCAGAAAATTTTGACACTAATTGCATTGCTCGTGCAGCATATTTCATTATTTGTGTTGTTTCAATACCAGAAATTTCTGAGAAAAACCAACCACAACTTGTGTACATAAGCATTGATTGTCGTTGAATTTCTAATAATTCCATGCCTCTAACTTTTTCTTCGTCTGTCAAATCTGGTAAGAAGTATTCTTTTTGAAATTTTTTTATTGTTCTTTCTGTTCTATTTAGAATTACATCAATATATTTGTTTCTAACTTCCCAAACGTCAGTATTAAAATACTTTTCA
>JBJFBU010000004.1:0-30577 GCA_051888595.1 Candidatus Gastranaerophilaceae bacterium
GTCCACTATATATGAAAGTATATAGAATGAACTCCTTTAATTGCTGGAAGTCCCTTAGAGCATATATGCTACAGCATAAATATGAAATATGATTAAGTGCGAAAGTTGAAAATATATATGATTGGGTAATCAGCAGGGAAGCTCCGAATAGGAGAACCTTCAACGACCATTGACTGAAATGTCAATAGAAACAAGCGTTTCGAAATGGGGAGAACCTAAGTTTTATATTTATAAAATATGGTTAAGATATGGTCTACTCTTGTAAGAAATTTACAAGAAAATATATTAACAACTTTATTAATATTATAAAAAAGGAGGTGTAATATGTTAAAAGATACCTTAATTAAAATAGATTTGAATAAAAATCATGCAAGAAATAGGTATAAAAATATGGGATATGATGTATCAAATGATATAATATATGTCAACGTCAACGACTTACCTAAAAATTCTAAAGAAATAATAAATGTCGTCTGTGATTATTGTGGGAGAGAATACACTACTACCTACCAAATATATAATATGATAATTAATAAGTCTAACCCAAAATGTGCTTGTTCAGACTGTATTAATATTAAAAAGAGGGAAACAAATATATTAAAATTTTCTACGGAATACGCCTCTCAAAATGAAGAAATTAAATTAAAGGTAAAAAATACTGTATTAAATAAATATGGCGTAGATAATATATCAAAATTGGCTGAAATAAAAAATAAAAAAATAGAAACTTCAATTAGTCATTTTGGGGTTGAATATCCAATGCAAAATAAGGATATATTAAATAAACAGATACAGACTAACATGACAAAGTATGGATGTCAATATCAAGTATGCAGACTGGATAACAAAGACGAAAGAGTTGCTAATATTAGGAAGTCTTTGTTTAATAATCGCTCTGTAATTTCTAGTAAGGCACAACGTTATGTCTGTAGTTTGTATAACGGGATTTTAAATTATCCTTTTGACAAGTATAATTTAGATATATTATTGAATGATAACATTGTGATAGAATATAATGGTAGTGGACATAATATACCTGTTAAGAGACATATAATGACAGAGGAAGATTTTAATAAAAAGGAAGAAATAAGACATCGTACTTTAATTAATAATGGTTTTAAGGTTATATATTTTGATAATTTAAGTGACAAATTACCAGACGATAATACTTTATTGGAAATTAAAAATTATTGTTTACAATATCTTCAAAACCATTCTACAATAAGAGTTAATTTAGACGATTATTTAAAAGAAAGTTGTTAATATATCTTATACAAAGTAGCGAATTGTATAAGTAATATAAGGTTTAAGCATTTTAGTGAAGAGAAAAACTTAAAAGAAAAAAGTGATTATGCGGACAGACTTAGAGAAAAAGCTAGTCAGGATATGGTTAATTATGGCTTATCCCATACACCTTTTGAAGAATGGGCGGTGGGTAATTATGGATTATAAAGTTGAACTTAATAAAGAAGATTTAAATAAATATTTAGATAGATTAGTAAATAAAATATTTGCAATTTTAGGCATATATGAAGATTGTGACGAAAAAAAAACATATGATGATTTTTTTATATATTTAGATAGATTATGTCTTGAAATTAAAGGATGCCAATATTCTTTAGAAATAGAAAATTTTTTATCTTTGTATAATGTTTTATTAGGTATATCTCGTTCTGAAATAATGGAGCATAAAAAAATCAAATCATTAGTTTTTTATTGTATTTCTGTTGTAAAAAAAATGAAGGTGGTTTAATGGCATATTTTGATAGTTTTATGTCAATTATAAAATCACCAAGAGAAGTTTATAAACAACAACAACAGGAAGTTATTAATAACTTGTTTGAAAATGCGCCAACTTATTATGAAGATGTTAAAGAAGAAGACAGTTTTGGAACTCTTACATTTCACAAAATTAATGTCAGAGTAAATAATTTGGTTGATGCTAAAACAGGACAAAGAGTTAATGATGATTTTAAAAAGCTTATTTTTGAAGATGTAAATTATATGCCACCATTAGGGACTAGATATTATTTTAATAATAATATATGGATAGTATTTTCAACTGATAACGTAAAAACCGATACAGCAAGTGTCTATGTTAGAAGATGTAATAATACTTTAAATACCCAAGATGAGTATGGTAATATTCATCAAGAACCTTGTTATATTGATTATAGTCTCACTGAGACACAAATTTTTAAAGAATATTCTATTGATATAGCCAGAGGAAGAATAGAAGTTGGTTGTCAACTTAATCAGTATACAAAGAATATAAATATTAATGATAGGTTTATATTTGGTGATGATGCTTATAAAGTCAGAATCAGAACTAAATTTGATAGGAGAAACACTTTTGATAATAACACAAATATGTTTTTAAAATTGCAATTAGATTATGATAATATCGCAGAAGATGATAATTTAGAATTTCAAATTGCAAATTATAAAAATTATAACTATGTTTTTGAAACAGAGACTGAAATTACAGGTATTATAAATAATACTGGTAAAATATCGCCAAGAATATTACTAAACGGTACTGTTATGAGTGATTTGAGTGTTATATGGCACACTACTAATGAAAATGTTATTATTATAAATGAATCTTCTGGTGAATATAAAATGGTTGGAATAGGAGAATGTGAGATAGTTTGTACTTTATTAGAAAATACTTCGATATCACATTCTATATCTGTAAAGGTAACTGAACAACCAGAACACGATATTGTTTATAACAAAATATTACCAAATATTAGTTATATTAAATTAAATAGTCAGCAAGAATATGTTGTTAATGAATATACCAACAACAATATCACAGATACTAAATTTGATATTAAATTTTATAATGTACCAAAAAGAAATTACAGTGTTTTAGTTGATGGAAATAAATTTGTAATAAAAAATTTAAGAACGACAGAAGAACCTCTTTGTGTAATATGCACTAATTTAAGAGATGACTCAACTGTTGAGTTTTATGTAGAATTGGGGGGATTATTTTAATGGCGTATTATGAAGAACTAGATGACATACTTAATATAGTAATAGGTGAATATATTCTAAAAAATCAAAATATATGTAAATTGTTATATTATTTTCCAGAAGAATACTCGTTAAATTATGACCCTTTGAAAGAACCAGATATTCAAGATACAAGTAAATTGCTATTAGAACATATATTTCCTTTACCTAAAAGTCCTAACACAGAAACAAAACAAAAAGGATTCATGACAGTTGTTTTAACTGGTGGTGATTATGCTAACACATTAAATGGATATAGGACAGTAAATTTAGTATTTGATATTGTATTTCATCTAAAAAGTTGGATTATAAAAAATTCCTACAGACCTTATAAAATTCTCGAAGAAATAGATAAAATTTTTAACAATCAGGTTACAACATTACCCATTCAAGGAGTATCTAAATATTATGGATTTACAGTAAAAGATTATTCTAGTGCTTATTATGGTATACAAGTCATTTATGAACTTACACTTAATAGCAATATAGAATGTATGCCAACTCCTAAAAATCTAAATTTAAAACCTTCTGAAATTCCAGAAAATGATAAACCTATATTTATTTCTAAAGTATTAGGAAGAGAAAATAATGGAATTTAATAATTTAAGCTTACAAAGAAATAAAAAGCCTGTTAAGTTAGGTAACATATCTTTGTTACAACCAACTTTAGCAGAAATTGACGATATAGGTTGGGATATTTATCAAAAATATTTATATATCATAATATCTAATTCAAAAGATATTGCAGATATATTATGGTTTGAATATAAGATTTGGTATGAAGATATAAAGGACGAATGGGATTTTTTTGTTCAGAAATGTGTATCTGGAACAAAAGAAGTAAAAATAAGAACTATAGATGGAAGAACTGTTGTTGGTATAGGTATATTAGATGATTTTAGAGATGCTATAAATTTTTTTCTTCATACAAGTGGAGAGTTTGTTGTTATGGATAAAAAACAAGGTAATAAACAAGAAGTATATTTGTGTAATGTTACACCTATTGACGATGAAGATAATATATATTTTTTAGATGTAGATAACTTTAAATTAACTTGTGCTTTTTATCACATATTAGTTGAGTATTTAGAAAAAATAAACTGGATAATTAGAGATTATACGTTTATACATGGTGGGACTAAACGTGCTAAAAAATATATTTTAAAACATGACTATGAAGAAAGAAAAAAGAAGCCGAAGGAATCAAATATTACTATCGATAGCATTGTTTCATCTATTATTGCTAAATCATGCCCTTATAATGATATTTGGGATTATCCTATTTATATGATTTATGATTTATATTATAGGCATGTTAAAATAGACGATTGGAAAAATACAATGGATGCACTTCATAATGGTTGTATTGATGTTAAAAAAACTCCAATTAAATGGGAAGAAATAAATTGGAGTAATGTTATAAAACAATAGAAAAATAGAAGGAGGAAATAAGTATGGTAGCTACACCTAAAAAGTTCGCCATGCAACAGGTTTTTGAAATGCTTTTAAGAAAACCTACAGACAAGCGTATAATTGCTTATTTAACAGACGTTAAAACTTCTGGACTTGACAACACCGTTGAAATGGTATATCCTGCTGGTGCTAGAGGTAATGTATATATAGGTGCTGGATTTGCTCATTCAAGAAGAGCTACATTTAATGTAACAACAGCTACATGGAATACAGAAGTTATGGCATTACAGAATGGTACAGAAATTCAGCAAGACACATCAGAGGTTACATATTATGACCTTATGCAAGTAGAAGCTGATGGAACACTTAAGACTAAATTTACTGCTCTTGGTGCTTCTGGTACAGAAATTGGATATGTTTATAAACTTAATGATGATGGTACTCATTCGGCTGAATATGAACAGGACACTACAACAAGTACAGGTAAATTTACTTATGCTACGGCCACAAAGACATTTTCATTTGATGAATCTGAAAAGCCTATAGCTGGTGATTATTATGAATGTGCTTATACATTCAAGCCTGCTGGTAGCCAGAGAATTACACTTAATTCAGATGCAGTTCCTGATGTTGCATTAGTTACAGCGTTTGGTCTTGCAAGAGATATCTGTAATGGTGAATTATATCCTGCACAGATTGAAGGTCAGGTTCAGATTGATGGTAACTGGTCATTTGACGTTTCTGCTGATGGCGACCCTGCTGTACAAAATCTTAATATGGAATTTGTTAAAGGATGTCTTTCTAAGAAACTTTATGACTTCACTGTGTTTACAGAGGAAGAGTAAACTATATAAATTTTAGATACTAGGGGTTTCCCTAGTATCTAAAATTATGAAATAAAAGGGGGTATTATGATGACTATAACAGCATTATGTATTGTTAAAAATGAAGAAGAAAATATCGAACAATCTATTAATAGTTATAAAAATGCTGTTGATGAAATTATAATAGTTGATACTGGCTCTACAGATAATACAAAAGAAATTTGTAAAAATTTAGGGTGTAAGATTTTTGATTTTGAATGGACAGATGATTTTTCGGAAGCTAGAAATTTTGCATTAAGCAAAGCTACTGGTGATTGGATTTTATTTTTAGATGCTGACGAATATTTCTTACATGATTTAGATGAAAATTTTAAAGACTGTCTTATTGAATTAGAAAACAATAATGTTGATATATTAAAAATATTAACTTATAATATAGATAAAAATACAAACAAACAATTGCATACAAGTTATGGACTTAAAATATTTAAAAACCATAAGAATTTTAAATATAAAAATGCAATTCATGAGGTTTTAGATTATCCATGTAATATATTAGGCTCAATCACAAATGAGTTTACTATTGTACATACTGGTTATAGTTCTAACATAATTAGCGAAAAACCAAAGCGAAATTTAAAAATATTAAAACAAAAAGAAAAAAATAATAAAGAATCACTTACTACAAGTGATTATTTTTATTTAATGCGAGAATCTTTGTCATTAAATTTATATGAAGAAGCCAAAAAATACAGAGATATACTTTTTAGCAGAAAGGATTTTTATGATTTTATTCATTTAATGGATATTGGATATTTGTCATATATTTATTCTTATCATATTATGTGTAAAGAAAACTTATCATTTGATGAGAAGCTAAATTTTCTATCAGAAGCATTAAATAATGTTGATGTCCCTGAAATTTATTATAATATAGCTATTCTGTATTTAAAAAAGGATTATAAGAAATCGCACGAATATTTAATTAAAGCAATACAAAAAAATAATGATTTAATAAACACAGAAAGATTTAGTACATATTGTTCGTATGAACCAAATATATATTATTTATTAGCAAAAATAGAGTTTACAAATAAAGATTACGATAATGCTCTTAGGCATTCTGTTGTATCATGTATGTTAGACAAACAAAGTACGAATTATTTAGGATTGTTATTAAGAATTTGCTCTAAATTTAAACCTAAAAAAGCTTATAATATATTATTAAAAACTTATAATCCAAAAACAAAAAATGATTATGAGTTTTTAGTTAATAATCTTGTTAATACCGATTTGTATGAAGTATTTAAAAAAATAGCCATAACTTATAATGTTGAATATGACGGTGGCAATGCCGCTGTTTTTATGGCAATGATATTGGATAAACAATACGAAATAGCAACAAAAACAGCATATACTATATATAAAAATACAAATGACAATTATTATATATTTATATTAATGATTATATTATTATATGCTGACAAAAAAGAATTATATAATAAATATTATATATGTTTAGATGATACTTACAAAGATATCATTAACAGTTTTATTAATAAAGATAATAAAATAACAAAAGAAGAATATCATGTTTATGTTGATATTATGATTAGATTGCTTTATTTAGACTGTGATAGATTTATAAAAACTGTTGATATGAATTTGATAAACAATGATGATTTAATGAGGGTAATTATTGTTCTTGAAAGTATAGGTAAATATAAATATATTATTAATATAATTGAAAAAATGGAAAATATTAAAGATATAAATATAATAGGATATTATTTAAGTGCTTTGTATTTTACAAATAAAAAAAATAAATTATATAGCGTATATAAATATTATATAAATAACGGAATGGATTTAAGTGATTATGAATATTTAATTAATTTAAAATAGTAAAAGGTGGTGCAATAATGCCAAAGGCTAATAGAAAATGTAGAGTATGTGGTCGAGAGTACTATGTCTGTTGTTCTTGTATTAGCATCCATTCATGGAAACATCTTGCCTGTTCCCCAGAATGTTATCGCAAATTAATGACACAAGATAAAATTAGTGCAGAACCTTTAGTTATTCAGCACACAGAACAGGAGGAAAATAGGGTGTTACTTAGAGTTAAGACAAAAAATAAAAAGACAAGAAATATAATTGGTTATGATATAGAATTAGGCAGATTTGACTGTGATGATAAAACTACGCTAGTTTTCGATGATATTGATGAGTTTATTATTCCGACAGATGAAATGAGAAAGATTTCTGAGATTATTAACGAGTGTATTAGCAGTAAAGCCAGTGAATAAGCCAATTTTAAGACTATCAGAAATGATAGTCTTATTTTTTAAAAAGTGAATGTATAAAATTGCAGTTTTATCCGCAATATTAATGTTCAAAAATTGTATGAAAAATATATAGTTTTTGAATTTAAGAGGTTGTAAAACTATGGGTGAAAAAAACAAGAAATATACTATAATTATAGATAATACTATATTAAATAAATATACAGAATATTATTTTCTAAAATATCCCAGACGAAAAAAAGAGCCAATTTCTAAACCAATTACCCCCTCAATAAATCAATGGATGGTTATGATAAGACCACAAATGAATAAAGTTAAGCAAGATTGGAAAGAATTTATAGTATGGGTTGTTGATTTTTATGGATATACTAATGCCAATATACAACATTGTAATATGGAGCTTAACATATATTTTGATACAAAGAGAAGGCACGATAGTGATAATTATTCACCAAAATTCATAAATGACGGATTGACAGAAAGCGGTATGTTGGTCGATGATGATTTTAATCATATCCATAAATTAACTATATCTGGTAGTTATGATAAATTAAATCCTAGGATGGAAATAATATTGACAGAAATAGATATAGAATAAGGTGATTGTTTGAGTAGAACTACTTTTAGAAAAGTAATAACATCCGAGGAATTAATATCACAAATTAATCCCAAAAATGTTAAATTAATGAATAGATTTTTAAAAAATTTTAATACAAAAAGGTCTGATAAATCAGTAAAAGTATATCATTCTAATTTTAATATATTCTTTTGTTGGAATGTCGAAAATAATGATAATAAATTTTTTGTAGACATTCGTAAATCTGAATTTGCTGACTTTTTTGATTATTGTGTTTTGGAATTAAAATGGTCGCCAAATAGATATGCAAATATGTGGAGTTCTTTAAATTCATTAAGCAACTTTATAGAAAATATACTTGATGATGATTATCCTGATTTCAGGAATCAAGTAAAAAAAATAGAAAAACTTCCTAAGAATACAGTTAGAAAGAAGACTGTTTTAACTGACAAACAAGTTGATAATTTAATGTATTATTTATCTGAAACTGAGAACAAACCTCAGGAAGCTTTATTGTTAGCCCTAGCTATTTCTTCTGGCGCAAGAATAAGTGAGCTTTTTAGGTTTACAACGGATTTAATAGATGAAGAAAATACCGCTTTTAACGGTTTGTTTTTAGAGACAAAAGATATGATAAAGACCAAAGGTTTTGGTAAACAAGGAGAACTTAAATATAAATATATTATTAAAGATATTTTCCTTCCTAAATATAAAGTATGGTTGCCTATTAGAAAAGAGATAATGAAAAAAAATAATCAAAATCATAATTATATATTTATTAAAAAAGATGGAAGCCCTGCAACTCCTGAAACCGCAAGAGTATGGATGAAGAGATGGGAAAAATTTCTAACAGAAGATAAAGATTCTAATCCTAATGGCGAGGTAGTAAATTTATATCCACATTGTTTCAGACACAGAATTGTAACTTATTTGAGCAAGCTTGGCTTAGAAGCAGATTTTATAATCGAAATCATGGGATGGAAATCTAGAGATATGTACGACATTTATAATGACTTAACAGCTAAAGATAAAGAATGGAAAAATCTTGATGTTTTAAAAAATATATTAGAACAAAAAAACATAGAAGAAGAGAATAAAACTAATAAACAAAACAGCAAAAAAAATAATAATAAGAAAAAGAAATGAAAGGGGTAATATAATGGATAATGTCTTTGATGAGTTATTAAAAAACATAGAGGAAGTAAATACTGGACACATAGACGAATCTATATTATTAAAGTGGTGTCAAGAAAATATTATCGTGAAAAAATATATACCAGTAAAGGAAAAGTATGAAATTATATCAATAATAAAAGACAGATTTGTTGAAGAATATATTAATAAGGATGAAACTTTTATAAAAATTAATTTTGATGACATTTATTTACAATATGAAATAGTTACAAGATTAAGAATATTATTTTATTATACCAATGTAACATTACCAACTACTTATATTAATAGTACAATATATGACATGATAACAAATAGTTCTTTTTATGATTATGTTATGAAATTATGTAAAACAGATTATGAGAGATTTGTTAATAGTTGTGACAATGTTATTAATATTAATATGTTAAATATAATATATTCAATTAACTCAGTAATAGAATCTAATATTGAAGATTTTTCTAAGGCTGTAAATTCCTTAAATAATTTAGATAACGAAAAATTAATTGCTCTTGCTGACATTAATAAACTTAACAATCCTTTTATTAATGATAAAATAAAATAAACCTAAAAGGGTGATGTTTATATGAACAGTTTAGCCAATAATATATATAATTATTCAAAGGGCAAACTTAATAGAATGAAAAGGGGTCTTGATAGAGAAATTAAATCTAGACTTAATAAATTAGGGCAAAGAACAGTTGAACAACTTAAGTCTTTTACTAAAGTATGGTATGATACATACTCTCCAACATCATATATTAGAACCAATGAGTTCATTGATTCTATAACATATAAAATTGAAAACAATCGTGTGTATATATATTTCGATGTTTCAAAGATTAAAAGCGTTAGTTCTGATGCTGGATGGAATACACATAGAGGATTTGATGGTGTTGATTTTAGAGAAGGTTTAATTGATTGGATTGAAAACGATAAAATAAATAGTGGAGTTCGAAGTAATCCACGAAAAACACATAATGGTGTATATATGATTAAAAACACACAGGAATGGTTACAAGATTATTTAGATTCTGAATCAGAAAGAATAATTGATGCTGTTGTTCAAAAATACTTAGAATAAGAAAGGAGGTGTTTTGATTGGCGTATAGTAAGAAAAATTTTGATATTGCAATTACCTTTGCAACACAAGTAAATGATAGCAACTTATTAAATCAGCTTCAAAAAATCGAAAAAGAAGTTAATAAAGCGCAAAAAGCAATCAAATTAGATGTTACTGATAAAAACGCAGTAGATAATTTAAATAAGTATAGCAAACAATTTGACCTCTTATTTTCTACAATATCCGAGGGTTCAAAAAAAATAGAAAACCTACAGAAAAGATTTAACGTTCTTGGGCAGTCTTTACCTAATGTTGGCAAAAATTTAAATATAGATAAATACTTAGATAAAGCCGAAAAGAAAATAGAAAAATTAGAAGCATCTATAAATGTTGTTAGAGAGAGAGCGAATGCTTTAAATATAGATTTGCCAGAAATTCAAGCTGGACAGGATATAAATCAATATATCAAAGATGCTAATAAAATGCTTAATTTGCAAGAAAAAATTAATGATGCAATAGATATATATAGGAAAAAATATGAAGATATAGGCGAAACAATGCCGTTATATGATACATCGAAAACATTAAAAGAAAACAAAAAATTATGGGATAGTAATATTGCATCAATTGAAAGATATATTAAGTCACAAAATCTTGTACAAACCGCAGTTGGTGATAAAGTTACAATATCAGATGCAGACAGAGGTTTAAGTATTGCGGAGAATGTAACTAAATGGACTAATGAAATTCGTTCTGCTATTGGTGGATTAGCTACGGTAAATATTAATGCTAACCAATGGAGAGTTTACGAAGTAGAAGTTACAAGAGCTTTAACTGGTTTAGGTGTCCAAATAAAAACATTTACTGACAATGGTGTTACAGAAATAAGAAAGCTTTCTGATGCTGGTAGAGATTTAGCTCAAACATACATCAACCTTTCAAGAACAACAAGTGATGGTATAGCTTCCTTTTTTAGAGGTATTGATATACAAGACGAAGCAAGTGTCTTACAGGCATTTTCTGACGCTATAGGTTCAACACAGCTTACTGCATATACTGAGCCGCAAAATTTACTTGGTAGAGAAACTTTAAAAATGAATATATTTGATGGTGTGCGTGACCAAGTAAATGAAGCCAATGAAATAATCAAACAGTTTAACGAAGAATTAGTTCGTCAAGGTTCAACAACGATAGAAGAAGCTCAGAATATTGCAGAACAATTTGGTATGAAGTTTAATCTTGGGCAAGTTGTTGTTGACGAACAAGGACGTATACATCAATCTTTTGAGCTTATCAAAGGCGATATAAAAGCTATGGGTAACATCTCTTCCTATATTGATGAAGAGACTGGTATTCGTGGCTTAAGTATAGGAAGTTCAACAACAATTGCAAAAGATAATTCTTTATACAGTGAATATAATAAATTAAAATCAGAAAATTTAAAATTAACACAAGAAATAGAAGCGGCTGAAAGAGCTGGGCAAACAAATAGACAATCTTATTTACAAGCTGAATTAGATGCTAATAGACAAAAAATACAAGATATTCGTGACCAAGTTCAGGCTTATCAGGGGTTAGGAGAAGTTCAGAGCAGAGTTTCTAGAGAACTTGACAGAATAGATGCCGAAATTGCTCAGTCAGAACAAAGATATCAGTTAGACAAACAAGATATAGCAAACTCAGAAGCGATAGACAGATTACTTGTTTCTTATAATAAATTAAATCAAGCTAAATTAGAAGTGTACCGCACTACCCAGTCTTCAACAAGTACAGATGAACAAAAAGCTAGAGCGCAAGAATATTTAACAGAAGCACAACAAGAATATTTATCTATTTTAAAACAAACAAATCCTGAACTATTAAATAACAAAAAATATGTTGATGGTGTTGCTAGTTCAGACGAAAAACTTCAAGAAGAACAAAATAAAGTAAATAAGTCAATTAGAGAAGCACAAAGCAATTTTAAGACATTAGGTCAAAGAATTTTAGATACCGCTAAAAATGTTTTGACTTACAGAATAGCATGGCAAGCATTACAAAAAATTGGTCAGGGAATTACTGAATCTGTTGAATTGGTTCATGAACTTGACACAGCGATGACCAATATGAGAATGGTTACTGGTCAAACAAAAGACGAAGCAATAGATACAATAGATACATATTCTAAACTTGCTAAAACTTTAGGCGTTACTACAAGAAGTGTAGCAGAAGGAAGCTTAGAGTGGCTTAGACAAGGTAATAGCATTGAAGAAACTGCTAAATTACTAGAATCTTCAACTAAATTATCAACATTAGGTATGTTAGATTCTACCGAAGCAACAGAGTTAATGACTGCTACTTTGAATGGTTTTAATATGACAGCAGACCAATCAGAAGATATAGTAGACAAACTTGTTAAGGTAGATATGGACTACGCTACAAGTGCTGGTGAAATTGCAACTGCTTTACAATATACAGCAGCTTCTGCTGGATTAGCAAATGTTAGTCTTGATGAAATGATTGGTATGGTAACAGTAGTTTCGTCAACAACAAGACGTTCTGCTGAATCAATAGGTCAGTCGTTTAAAACAATATTCTCACGTTTACAAAATGTTGCCGCTGGTAAAGAGCTTGATGAAGAAGGCGAAGCACTTAACGATGTAGAAAAAGCTTTAAACAGAGTAGGTATTGCCACAAGAGATAGCATTGATAAATGGAGAGATGCTTCTGATATTTTTGATGAAGTTGGCTCAAAATGGAAAACAATGTCTGATACAGCAAGGTCACAAGTAGCAACAGCTCTTGGTGGCACAAGACAAAGAGAAAACCTTATTGTTTTATTTGAAAATTGGGACAAAGTTAGACAGGCTACAGAAGAATCAACAAATGCGGCTGGTACTGCTGAAAAGAAATATTCAATATATCTTGAAAGTATTGATGCAAAAATTAATCAATTTACAGCAACATGGGAACAATTGGTTAATAATCTAAATCAAAGTGGTACATTTGCTGGAATAGTAGAACTAGGAACGCACATATTATCATTAGTAGATAAATTACATTTAGTAGAAATTGCTGTTGGTGGAGCAGTAGCAGGATTTGCGTTGTTTGGTGGTGCTAAAGTCCTTGGTAATATAGACAAAGTAACGCAATCAGTAAATAATTTATATACCACAATCAAAACAATTCCTGCAAATATAGGTAAAGCTTTTTATAATATAGAACAACTTCAAACCACTGTCAAAGGCATTTTTACCAACATAGGTACTGGAAGTTTTAAAGGAATACAAAGTTTAATCTCTACACTTAAAGGTAAGAATTTAAGTGGTGTTGGTTCTGTTTTTACAAAAGGTATTAGTGAATCTAATATACAAGGTTTAGAAACTTTAAAGAAATATACTGATGATTATGTAAAAGAAACAGCAGAAAATCTTAAAAATGCTAAAGATAATTGGCAAGAAATGTTTGATGCTGTAAGTAAAGGTGCTACCGTTACTAAATCTGGATTAGTAGCATCTGATACTGCGTTAAAAGTTGCAGAGGATGCCGTAACTCAGGCGCAGTTAGCAAATACAATAGCTACAGAAGCTCAAACCATAGCAACCAATCAGTTATATTTAGCAAAGTTTAAGTTATATGCTGGTGAAATATTATTAGCTACAGGAATCATACTTGCCACAAAAGCACTTTATGACTTTTTCGAAGTAACAGAAAAAGAACATTGGGATGCTTTTTCAGATGCAAAAGATTCAGCTAACGAAACAGAACAATCAATAAGTTCTCTTAATGATGAGTTAGAGACAACAGCAAGTAGAATAAAAGAGCTTGAAGAGAAAAAGGATTTATCTTTAACAGAAGTCAATGAGTTAGCGGATTTAAAACAAAAAAATAAATTATTAGAACAACAAATAGATTTAGCAGAAAGACTTTTAAAAACACAACAAGAAACGGCAGCAAAAGAAGCTATGGATGCTCTTACTGATATGAACGACTATGAGAGCGTAAATAAAGAAATTGGCGAAGATGCAAAAGTAAACCTCACTGGAAGTATAAAAGAACATATTGATTTGTTAAATCAGTATAAAGAGCAAATTACAGAAATAGAAAATCAGATGGCAAATCCTGATATTTCTATCGCTGAATATAATAAATTAAAGAAATCACATGAAGAACTTACAAATACCTTAAACGAAGAAAGCACTTCTACAAACGACTTAATTTCAAAAGCTCTTGAATATAAAAGTGCGTTATCAGAAAATATTCCAGAGCAAAAACAACAAATTGACATTATTGACAATTTGGTTGATTCATATCTATTAGCAACTGATGCTGTTGGTTATTTTAATAATAAAATTGAAGATATTGGTTCTTTAGATATTGATACTACAGAGTATATAAATGCTGTAAATGATTTGATAAATGACTTAATTAGCACTTCACAAGGTCACGACATTTTAAAAGAAATGGGATTTAATGAAGATGCTATTAAGGATATGCAAGATAATTTTGAAGGATTTCTTGCAGGGACTTTAGATGATGAAGAAGTAGAACAATTTTTTGAAAAACTAAAAGAGTTAATAAAAGATAAAGTCGTAGGTGTTAAGGTTAATCTCGAACCAGAACAAACAAGTGTAGATACGGCGTTAACATCTATAGAGGGTACAGAAAAAAAAGTTAAATCACTTAAAGGCGCTTTTGATGATTTAAGTGATAGTGGTGCGATTAGCGCCGCAACCATAAAAGATATTCGTAGCGAATTTGGTAATCTTTCTAATATCGAAGAATATACTGATAAATTAATGGATGCTAATCTGTCAACAAGCAAACTTAAACAAATCACCGTTGATATGATGAATGATTATATTGACGAAGAAAAGATTTTAGATGGATTAACAGGCAAACAGCAGGAATATATGCTTTCTGTTTTAAAATCTGCTGGTTATACTATATCAAATTCAGCTAACTTACAAGCAAACACTAAAGCGAAAGTAGACAACTGGGTTGCTACAAAAGATTTATCAAAGGTATCTGGCGATGATTTAGTTAAGGCTCTTAATTTATCAGGGCAAGAAGCTATTTATGCTAAACTTGAATTTTTCAAACTACAATCACAAATGATTGCTACAAGCAATCAAAAAATGAATTTTTCACAACAGATGTCTGCTCTTAAAGATTTAGCAACACAAGCTGGACTTACATCTGCACAAATTAGTGGAATTTTTAATGGGACTTTTGCAGTAGACCAAACTTCTATCAGGCAAGAAATGCAAGCGACTGGTAAGAGTTATGAAGAAGTTGTAAATATTTTATATGGAAATAGATTAAAAGCTATACAAAATACAGTAACTAATAATACTCCTACAGTAACTGGATATACACCACCATCTAGTAGTAGCGGTTCGTCTAAAAGTTCTGATGATGCTGTTAAAAAAGCATTTGAAGCAGAATTAAAAGCATTAGACCACGACTATGAAATGGGATATATCTCTAGAAGAGAATATTATGATAAGTTAAAAGCATTAGATGCTAAATATTATAAAGGTAATGCTAAATATTTAGAAGAACACAATTCTAATCTGGAAAAAATGCGTGACCTTCAAGAACAAATTTATAATGATAATCAAGATGCTCTTGATGTACAAATAGAAATTCTTGAAGCACAAGGTAATAAAGAAGAAGAAATAATAGCATTATTACAACAAAAGAAAGAAAATGCTCATGGATGGGCAGAAGCATTAAGAGCCGCTGGTGTAACCGAAGATTCAGAAATGATTAAAAACGCACAAGCGGATTACAGAGATATTAGTGAAGAAATAAAACAATATCAAAAAGATATAGTTGATAACGCTATCGAACAAAAAGAAAAAGAATCAGACTATCTTGAAGCTGTAGGTAAATTAGAATTACAGACTGAATTAGAAATAAATAAAGAAAAACTAGACATAATAAACGAATATGCGAAAAAAGGTTATTTGACAGAAGAAGAATACATGGAACAATGGATAGACTTAGTTAATGAACGTAAAGAAGTTTTACAATCCATGTATGAAACAGCTAAAAATTACAATGTTAAAATTATAGAAGAGCAGATTGATGCTTTAGAAAAACAAAAAGAAGAAGAATCTAAACAATACGAAGAAAGAATTAAACAAATACAAGAACAATTAAATTTATTAGACGAAGAAGAAACAAAACGTGATAAAATTCTTGATTTAGAAGAAAAGCAACTTGCTCTAGCCAAAGCAAGTTCTCAAAAAACAGTCCAAATTTATAGAGAGGGCATTGGCTTTGTGTGGGAATCTGACCCTGACGAATTAAGAAATGCTCAAAAAGATTATAACGACACAAAACGAGATTATGAGAAATGGAAACTTGAACAACAATTAAATGACGAAATTGATGCCTTACAAAATGCCAAAGAAGCCGTTGAAGATAGTTTTGATGCCCAAATAGATAAATTAAATGAGTTAAAAGATAAATGGGAAGATGTATTAGATATATCAGACGAGGTTGATGGATTAACAAAAGAGCTTAAAAGAATGTTATTAAATGGCGAAATGTCTTTTGATGACATGAGCGATATTCTTGATGAGTTTACACAATCTTATTTAGATGACCTTGATGAAATAGAAAATAGGACAGAAAACGTATTTAAAAAATCCCCCATAGAGCAAGAAAATATCTCTAATACAGGAAAAACTTGGTATGTAAACAAAAATGGTCAAGCACCTTCACAAGCTGATATTGGTGACAAAATAATAACAACCAATGGTATATATCAAATAGTTGCACCAAATACACAAGGAGCAAGTTATAATCCAGAAACAAAAAGATGGAGTAAACAATTAACCGATGTTAAACAAGTTATTTCTGATAGTCAATGGGGAACAGAAGTTCTTACAAAGAACGTAAAAATAAATTCTGATTATTTAGATGCAAATACTGATTCTAATATAGATTTAGATAAAAGTGTGTCTAAAAACTCTAATACTGTTGGTAATAATACATATTCTAACAATAGATTGAAATCAAGCATAGACGACCTAAATGATACGATACAAAACACAGACTTTGTTATTGGTTCTGGTGATAGTAGTTCTAGCGGTAGTGGTAGTTCTAGCGGTAGTGGTAGTTCTAGTAGTGGTTCTAGTGGTAGTTCTAGTAGTGGTTCTAGTAGTACTTCGTCTGTTCAAAAATATATTGATAGACTTCCAGAAGATGCTCCTTATAGAGAAGACCCTAATAATTTATTACCCTCAACACAAGATGTGGCAATATATGAAATAACAAAATATCTTTCAAAAATATATGCTGAACAAGGTGAAGCTGAATACGAAAATATAAGAACAACGTATAATAAAATATGGGCTGGAATAAATACATTTGCAACTGGTACATATAGTTCGCCAAAAGGATTAGCACTAATAGACGAAGAGGGTGCAGAGCTGACAGTCAGACCTAATTCACAAGGACGTTTAGATTATTTAGGATTAGGCACTGGTATTGTTCCTGCTGATTTAACAAAAAAAATAATAGATATAGCAACTAATCCATATCAGTTCTTTGAGGATGAGTTCGGAAAAATAACTCAAAGATATGGTACTTACAATATGGTAAACACACAACAGCCTGTACAAATTAATATAGGTGATATTCAATTGTATGGAGTGCAAGACACTGATAGACTTTCGAAGGCTATCATTAGTAATCTTCCCAATAAAATAATTAAAGATTTATATCGAAGATAAGAGGTGAGCATAGTATTGAAAACACAAGATAGAGCTATTCAAATTATGTCCTCAAAAATAAATGATGCTATTGAGAAATCAATAGCATCATCTTCTTTTGATAGAAGTGTACAAGGTATAGTTAAAACAAATCTTGGTGGGGGCTGCTTTGAAATTGATGTAAAAAATAAAACGTATAGAATAAAAACAGATTTTGGATTATTGATTAATCAAGTTGTTACAATTATAATTCCTCAAAATAACCCATCAAATATGTATGTTTTACCGCCTAATCCAGTCAATAAGATTGTATTAACAAATCCTGAACTAATTCCAACAGATAATAAATGCGTTTGGGAGTGTGTTCATAACAAAAACACAACAGACATACTTAGTTTATTAATTAATACTATAACAGGAGAATATGTCGTAGACCCTGACATAGTTATTGCAAATACAAATTCTGTTTATGTGAGACTTAACAGCGCAGATAATATACCAGCAGGAAAATATAAGATAATAATCATTTAAGGAGGTGTAATAATGGCAACGCTAACATATAAACCTGTGTTATATTTAGTGCCAGCATTTGATGCTACAAAAGATTTTACATTCTCTTTTACTTATTCATATGGTTCTTTACAAGATAATACAATCTTAATAAAAGATAATAGTAACAACAATGAAATATACAGAAACAAAGTTATAACTAAACAATTAAGACAAGTTGTCCCTGCGAACACATTAAGTAATGGCAAAGTATATACTGTACAAATACAAGTCACTGATGCAAATGGTGATATTTCAGCATTTAGTGACCCTATAATAATTTATTGTTTTACTGAGCCTGAGTTTAGTTTTACTAATATATCAAACGAACAAACAATAACATCTTCATATTATAAATTTAATTTGAGTTATACTCAAATAGAAGATGAATTACTAAATCAATATACTATTATATTATATAATGGCAATAAAACAGAGATAGTAAATACTGGTAGTCTTTATAATGTTGATGATTTAAGCTACACTTTTTATAATCTTATTAACAAAGATTTTTATTATATAAGAGCAATAGGAACTACAGTACATAATATGACAATTGATACTGGATATATATATTTTAATATTTTATATGAAACACCGCCTGTCCAAACATTGTTAGGATTAGAAAATTTGCCTAGTGCTGGTGCTGTTAGAATTTCGCCAAACATTAGGGTAGTTGGAGCAACCTCTAATCCTACAACACCAATATATATAAACGAATCAAAAGTTGACTTAACATCTGATGGTTCTTATGTTAAATTTGAAGACGGATTTAGTATTATAAACGATTTTTTGATTCAAGCTATTGGTGAAAATATGATAGAAAATTCTACTGTTATGGTTTTAGATAACAACATAAATCAAATAATTGTAAATTTTAGAACAGGAAAATTTGAAGGTCAAGAAACTATAATGGCGTATTTTGAATTAAAAGTATACAATTCGTTAACTAATTATTATTTAACAAGTAACTATTTTCCTGTTCCGTCTTCTAGTAACCAAGTTTATTTTTGGATTAGAAGAGTTGGTTCAAGATACGAAATTAAAGCAGAAATATTATAGGGGTGGTTCTAATGGTTTTTTGTGGAAGAACATTTTGTGGAGATAGAAATTCATTAGATTATACAACTACTAATATTTCTAATATTAAAAGCGTAACTGTACAAAATGGTATATATGATAGATTGTATGTAGATTCTAATGGAAGTAAAACATATACGACAGATATTCCATCAGAATGGGAATATAGTACTATAATGGATGCTCATTTTGATGGAAACTTAAATGCTGGAAATGTTAATTTTGTTTTTGAAAACGTAAATTCTATATTAATAAAAAGAGAAAAAGATGGAACAGGACAATGGATTACATTATTTAAGATTGATATTAATAATGAAAGTGATTTTAATTTTACAAAATTAGACAAAACAGTAAGAGCAAACACAAAGTATAATTATTCTTTAGTCCCTATAATAGCAGGACAAGAAGGTGAGATGAATATTTCTTCAATATTTGTAGACTTTGAAGGATTATTTATAATGGAAAAAGATGTAACATATCACGCTCTTATTAATATAAATATGACACAACAAAAAAACAGACCTTCTGCAATTATTAATACTATAGATAAAACATATCCATATGTTGTAACAAATGGTAAAAATAATTATTGGTCTGGAACATCATCAGCAGTATTCATAAAAACAATTGATAATGATTATGATTGGCAATGGTATGATAGTTATGAATACCGAGAAGATATATATAACTTTTTATGCGATGGCAAACCTAAAATATTAAAGCATTTTGATGGAAGGATGTATTTAATATCTATTGTTGATAATCCTACACATGACGAAACAACAAGTAATTATTTCCCCACCACTACATTTAATTGGGTAGAAATAGGTAATGCAGAAGATAGTCAAGATTTATATAATAATAATATCGTAGATTATAATAGTAAATTAACAGATGTGATAAATGAGGTGGTATAATTATGGCTTATATACCTACACAAACTGATATAGAATTATTATATCAAAATAAACTTGATTTATTTATTATTATTAATCTTTTAAATAAAAATTTTCAAACCGTAGAAACATTACAAGGTGAGTTATTAGATGATAATTACAATATAGAAGCAGATTCTGATATAAGAAGAAATTTTGATTTGACCATGTTTGTTAAAGACAGTTCTTTTTTAATTGGTAACGACACAAAGATATGGCTTGATAAATATATACAAATATATATTGGAGTAAAAAATCAAAGAACGGAAGAAATAATATATTATAATATGGGAATATATTTATTTAATGAAATAGGTTATGAATATAATACTACAACAAAAACTTTATCTTTAAGCTGTGTAGATTTAATGGCAAAATTTACTGGACTAAGAGGCGGTCAGGTTAGAGGTCTTCAAACTATTATATATAGCGGTTCAGATATTAGAAAAGCAATGATAGATACAATAACATATGATGATAAAAACTTTAAATACAGAATAGATAACAGAGTAAAACCTAAAACTATAGAAAATATATTTAATAAAGATTCTGGCTCTATAGAGTATATAAATACTTATTTTCAAAATGACCGTTTCAATAGACCGTCTTTATTTTTTTCAATACCTTCAGGAGAAACAACAGCTAGTATTACTTATTATGATATGTCAAAATTTGAGTTCGGAGAAACATATACAATTCCAGAACCCCCATGTATAATAACAGAAAATGTTAATGATGAATTTTATTTTACTATTACGTTTTTTGGGAAAAGTAATAATGTGGACAAAACACAAGTTATATCCCCAGAATCTTCTAATCCTTTTGAGATTACTATTGATAAAGATTTTACACAGCTAAAATATATGAAAATAGAACTAACTCTGTTATCAACAAATGAAGATTTAACTAAATTTGAAATGCAAGAATTTTGGATATTTAAGGGTTCTGGATATAGTGTATATAATTTGCCAGCATATATAGCTTATGATGCCACTGGGACTGTACCTTATGACTTAGAATTTAATGTTGGTGCTACGCAATATGACATAATTAAAGAGTTGAATGAGCTGGAATCAGGATGGGAATTTTTTATAGACATAGATGGAACTTTTATTAATCAAAAAATTCCAACTACAGAGCAAGATAGTTATATACTGGATTGGGAATTATTAAATTCATTGATTATAAATGAGCATTTGGAAACTAATTTCGAATCAGTTAAAAATTCAACTAGGATATGGGGTAAGTGCATTGAACCAGACAGAATAGGTATTGTGACAACAGAAGAAACTTTTTATGGCGTTGAAATGGATTATTTGATTGGAAGTAATCAACCTGATATAGATGATGGTTTATTGATTGCTTTAACTTTTCCTGATGGTAAAAAAGATAATATAAATAGGGTTATTTTTGTTGATAAATATGCGAATCCTCAATTTGTTGATGACGAAATACAATATGATAGATTCGTTCGAACATGTAGATTAAGTGGAGTTAGTAATATGGGAGTAACTAGCACTGATATTGAAGCTGGTAAAACTTATGTATTTAAATATTCTGAGGGTACTTTATATTTACAAGGACAAGAACAGGTTTGTTATGTTGTTAAAGAATATAATGAATTACCATTAGCAGAAGGTCAAACAAAAGAAGATTGGATAAAAAAAGATAAAGAAATAGAAGGAACAAATAATGTAAAATATATTATTAATTCCGAATCTGATAAAATCACGCCTAATATGACAGAAGCTGAAAAAAGAGAGTACTACAACCCTTTTGCAATAGATGAAATCGGAGAAGTTAGAAATGTACTTGGGGATGGCGATTATGAAAAAATATATGCAGATGATTTAGCAAGACAAAGGGCAGAGTATGAAAATTGGAAATCAATGAGATTGAATACTACTCTCACTTTAGAATTAAAACCTATTTTTTGGCTGGATGTAAATCAAAAAATTCAATATAAAAGCAAGGTAACTGGGAAAATCGAAGAATATATAATTAAATCCATTAGTTCGTCAAGTACATCTGGGACAATGACAATAGAAGCAGTTAAATTTTTTCCTTTATATCCTTTTATTGTTGATAATGATTAATAGAAAGGAGTGATTCAGATGAGTACATTATATCCAGATTATGATAACAAATTTCCATCAGAGGGTATAGATGATTTTGAAAAATTTATTGACCCTGATATAGCTTCAATACAGGCTATAAATCTATATTATCAATATTTTGATGCTGGAAATATATCGAGCGCAAATTCTGTATTAGAAAATAATCCACAATTAAAAAGAATGATTATTAATGCAGAGAATCTTAATAAATTGAGAGATGCTATAATGTCTATTGAACAATTTTATTTAGACGATATTCAGCAATATCTTGTAAATATAGTAAAATACAGAAATGAATATGCGGCGAATGTAAAATATAATAAATATGATGTTGTTGCATATGGAAGTGGTACTACAAAAGAGGTATATATGTGCGTATCAACATCGACACCTATAGGAACGTCACCAACTAATACAACATATTGGATTCCTTTAGCTGTTAAAGGAGATAAAGGTGATGCTGGTATAGGATTGTCTTTTCAAGGTGAATATAATCCATTTAAGACGTATCAAGCAAATGATTGTGTTCAATATTTAGGAAGTTTGTATGGAGCATTACAAGAAACAACAGGCAATACACCTACTGAGGGTGGAAGCAATGATTACTGGGCGTTAGCTTGGAGTTTTCAAATACCTGATAATTACATAACGATGAATATGTTATCAACAGAAGTACAACAAGCCATTTTAAATGCTGGAATATTTAGTGATGATACCACAAGTGCAACTTATAGATTTGGTGCAGATAACGGTGTGGTATATATAGAACGAATATCTTAAAGAACTTTTAAGTTCTTTAAGTGTATATTATATTATTATTATTATATTATTTAAGGAGGAAATTATAATGAGAGAATTAAGAACAATGGAAATAGCTAGAAAAGACAGACATGATGCAAGTGAAATTACAGACGTAAAATATGTTTATATTGATAAATATGGTATTTTACACGCTAGTGATTTTGAAGATTATGCTTATGCTTATGGTAACGGTAAATATGTGGCAACAGATGAGGTTGGCACAGCTCATGGATTTATTGTAATCAACGATGTACAAGTTAAAATTTATGGTGCTGGCGAAGGTTATGTTTACAGAAGTAAGGAAGCCAAGGAAAAAGACATTAGACTTAATGTAACAGATGGTGTTATCGAGGGTACTACTTTTGAACACGTCACTCTTTTACCTGAGATAAAAGAAGTATATAGAATTGCCAATGAATTTTATATGATGTTAAAGTGATTTTATTATATTATATAGAGGGGTATTATTTACCCCTCTATATATGAAAGGATGCTAAGGAATAATGATAGATTTATTAATAACTAATTTAACACACATTGGAATTGCTGTTGGTTTATTTGCAATAGCTTATTTTGCTAATATATGTTTTAGTATATATTATAATATTAAAATATTACAACAAGATTTTGATATAACAAAATTAAGAAATGGTATATTAAAATCAATAGCAATATGTTTAGGTATTAGTGCTTTAACAATTGTGATAACTTTACTCCCTACATTCTTAGAAGTAATGGGAATAGCATTACCAGAAGATTTTATAAGCAGTTTTAATATTATTGCAATAATTGGAGCGTTCTCAAACAGTATATATAAGTATATCAAAGAAGCATTTGTTACATTGCAAGATATTTTAAACCCACAAGAAGGCTCAGATAAACCGAAAGAAGTGGACTAAATAATGACAAATTATGAATTAGTTGAATTTGCAAAATCTAAAATTGGCACACCTTATGTATATGGTATGAAAGGTGAAATTCTAACATTAGAAAAATATAAAGAACTAAGAGCTGAATATGGATATAGGATATGGAATAGTGATATAAAAAAAGTTGGAAAAATTTGTTGTGACTGTTCTGGTCTTATTTCTTGGGCAACTGGTATTATGAGAAGTTCTACAAATTATAAAGAAATTGCTGATGAAATACACTCTATAAGCACAATAAAAAATGCACCAATAGGTGCTTTAGTTTGGAAACAAGGTCATATAGGTATATATACAGGAATAGAAAATGGAATACCATATTATATAGCAGAAGATGGTTCTGCATATAACTGTAGAAAAAATAAAATAAGTAATGCAAGTTTTACACATTGGTTCTTGTGTAAAGATATCGAATATATAAAAAAAGAAGAGAAGGATGAATATATGGTAACTCAGGCAAAAATAAAGGTTAATGGAAAAGAATATATAGTTAATCGTATATTATATAATGACAAAAATTATATCGAATTAAGAAGCTTAGAACAGGCTGGTTTTAAAGTCGATTATATCAATTCAACACCAATATTAGATTCGCCAAAGGAGTAAATGATATGAGAAAAGAAATGGAATTAAACTTACAGAAATCACCAGAAAGTGAATTAGATTGGCACGTTTCTAATATATTAACAGCCCCTTCAAAATTACCTAGTCAATATAGTTTAAAACAGTATTGTGGAAAAGTTATGAATCAAGGAGCTGCTGGTCTTTGTCACTCTTATGCTGGTGCGGCATTTAAAGAAATACAAGAACATATTGAAACTTCTAAAGAGATGAATATGTCTCCAATAGCATTAGCTAAAGAAGTAAAAAAAATAGATGGACTTCCTACGCAAGAAGGAAGTGATATTTTGAGTGTGTTCAGGGTACTTTATAAACAAGGAACTATAAAAGATGAAGACTATCCTTACACTTATGAACCCAAAAGTCTTAAATTTAAAGACGTTGAAAACGAAGAAAATCTTCCTCATTATAGAATTGGAAATTATGCTAGATGTGATACTCTTGAAGATATTAAATATGCCTTAACTCTTAATAAACCAGTAGAAATAGGAATAATCTGTTTTAGTAATTTCTATGATATTTGGGATGACCCTTTCTGCCCCATGCCTAAAGGAAGGTCGATAGGTGGTCATGCCATGACTGTTGTTGGGTATGATGATAATTTAACGCATAAATATTCTGACGGAACAACTTGTACTGGCTATCTCCATGTTTTAAATTCATGGGGTGAAGAATGTGGCGATGGTGGATTTATTTATATTCCTTATGATTATATAAATAAAAAGACTAATGATGAATTAAAAATGTCTTATATGCCAGATGCTTATACAGGAATTGATATTCAAAATGACCCTATAAACCAAGATGTCGTGGAAATGTGGATTGGTAAAAATGAGATGGTCGTTAATGATAAAACAGTAATTCTTGACCAAGCACCTGAAATTGACCCTGAAACTTCAAGAGCTTTAATTCCAGTAAGATGGGTAGAATCTTTAGGCTATAAAGTTTATTGGAATGATAAAGAAAAGAAAATTACAATATTAAAATATAATTAATTTAAAATAAATCTTTTTTATTTTTATATGGAAGTATTACATTAATATCAAATGGTTCTGGAACTAAATCACGAACCATTTGACTTTTTTCTTTAGTGTCACAATATATATCAATTT
This sequence comes from Candidatus Gastranaerophilaceae bacterium, assembly GCA_051888595.1. Taxonomy (GTDB): domain Bacteria; phylum Cyanobacteriota; class Vampirovibrionia; order Gastranaerophilales; family Gastranaerophilaceae; genus UBA6984. The sequence continues at coordinate 26,222 of JBJFBU010000004.1, forward strand.
CTAAAGCTTTGTTTTTATGTTTGTTATATATTTTTTTAGTAGAAATGGCAAGATTGTTTTCTCTTAATCTATCAGCGAAAATTTTACCATTTTCTAAATTATCTGACACTATATTAAACTTCCATAGCTTATCGCCTTCAGATTTTTTTATGATGAAACTTGGAATCAATGTGCCTAAAAGTGTAGCAATACACATGGCAACTACAGAATATATATTAGTGCTTTTGGCAATTTTGACAATTGCTAAAAGATAAAATAAGGTGCTTAACGCATTAAATATCGAAGCTGTGATATATTTGTCTTTGGATAAGTATATAGTTTTTAATGTGCTTAATGCGTTATCTATAAGTTTTAAAATAAATACAATTATAATTTCTATTTTGTTCGTCCCCTTTTTTATTATATAAGAGGTACTATTTTTTAATAGTACCTCTTTTTTTATGCCTTATATTTGCAATTTTGACATAAATTTTTTATATCACACTCTTCTTTATATGCTATGACACTTTCACCGCATTCTAAAATAAAATATTTTCCCTTCCAATAACTATATATTTCTTTACCGCACTCGCCACTACCAACAAAGACTAACATTGCCATCATCTCCTAATTTTACAATATCTTTATACAAAAATCTTATATTATCTATTTGTTTGTCGCAATGCCAATGACCGCAAAACCATTTTTTATATTTTGTATTTTCTTCTACATAATCTAAAAAATCTTCCGTTTTTCTGTCAACGGTTTCTTGTTTTATATTAGGTAAAAACATTTCTGTAGGTATATATTTTGATGGACAAGTATGAGTTAATATATATTCGAATTTATATGGCTCGTTTTTAATCGAAATCTGGGTACAACTTTTTTCAAATATATTTGGTTGCTCGCTTGCAAACCATTTATAATCTGTAAAACCTTGTTTAAATTTTTCCAACCTGTATTGTTTATCTACGGAGTAAGCACCGCCAATAACATAAAAATATTTATCATCTAGGATAAAATAACTTGCATTACTAGCAAATAATATATTAGGATATTCTTTTTCGTACCAAAATGACCCAAACACATCTTCTGTATCTATTGTAGTACGTTTATATGTAGAAATATTTTCTGGTCTTTCTTCGTGATTACCTTGTATACATATAAAGGATATAGGGATATTAGAAACATATTTTTTTAAAAAATAATCTCTATCATCACAATAGTAATTTAATCCGCTATCACCAAGAATTATCATAACATCCTTATTTTTTGTTGTTTCATATTGCTTACAAAAAAGTAATATGTTTTGAAATCTATTTTTTTGTCCATGTATGTCACCTGTTAGATATATCATTTAACAATCTTCCTTCCAATTCATTATATAATGAAAAATATTTATTTTTAATATCGTCTAAATTAATTTCGCTATTATTTAAACTATCTAATTCAAATCCAATATCAATTACATTATTTCTGATATCATATAAACTTTTAGTGATATTATTAAATTTTTGCCTTTCTTTTGTTTTAGAATTTGCCTGTCTTATAATATCATCGTCTGGTTTATTTATAAATAATCCTGTAGAAATTTCAAAATCAGAGTTATTAATAGGATTATATTCGATATATGAAGTAGGGAATAAAAGTAATTTATCGCTATTTTGATTTATTAAATATACATATTTTTTATTAATATAAGCAACTTTACGTTTTTCGCAACAATATTCTTCTTTTTTGTTTTTATATATATGATATACAAATTTAATTCTATTTATAACTTCTGGATTTTCAAAATCTATTTTATTATTCATATTCCTTTCTCCTTGTATTTAGTTCTGTCAGAAAGTTTTTTATTTTTGTCATAATCTCTGATATCACAACAGTTACTATATTTGCATTTTGGATTATCGTTATTTAAGTTAAAAAAAATACAATTTTTACACGAAACATTTTTATTTTCTATAGCTTCAAAACCAATAAGTTTACCTTTCTTATATTTCATCGAAGTTATCCAATATTCTTTGTTATTGATATATACTACGGCTTCATCATGTGCCGTGGTCTTCATCGGTTGAACACCGATTTTTTTATATATATTTAGAAATTTCATAAACTTACCCCATTTATCTTATTTAATATGTCATTTATGCAATTTATCCATTCTTTTATGTAATAATCCATAGTTTTAAATTCCCCATCAAAATAAGGACACATAAAACACTTTTTTGTATTATAACATTTTTCATTACTTTGTTTTTGTAAGCAATATAAATTTTTTAACACATCTTTCAGTGTCATACAATACACCTCTCGCTTCGTATACGCTGCTGTGAGCGTTTTTTTATTACATTCGACTTATTAATCATATAAAAATTTAAACTCTAATATTAGCTTTAAAATAATGAATTAGATGTTTGGATTTGTTCATATGATTTGCAATCAAATATAACGTCTTTTATGTAATCTTTTTGTTTTAAAACATTTCTGACTGCTTCGTTGTAGTAATTTCTTACCTTACCTGTTTTTGTATACGAAATATTCGCATAACCACCAAACCACTTACCTTTATATGTAGCACAGAACCCACATAATACTACAATGTGTTTAGGATATAAATTTGGATTCTTTTTAACATCCGTATAAAAATCTTTTGTCATGACTATGTCGTTTAACGGATTCCATCCATTTTGTATTTGTTTCCAGAATTCTATTAAATACTCATTATTGTCATATCCAAATTTATTATCACAAACTATGTGTTGAATTAAATTGCCCCCCCCAACAAAAGGCTCTATATAAGTAGAGATTTGTTGTTCTTGTATTATATTGTTAATAATACTGCTTATATCTTTTGCAACTCTGCTTTTACTTTCAACATATTTCATATTTACACCTTATTTCAAATACAAACTTTCGTAAACAATACTGTCTTTGGATTTACCGATAGTTCTTTTAAAACTGCTATTACCGCTTAATAAATATTCATGCTTTGTATATATATCTTTTGGAACATCATATGTATTATTTTCTTTTCCGCTAATACCATCAAAAGATAGTGCATATTTACAAGACAGGCTTCTTAACCAATCCCATAACTTTTCATAATCAATTGTGCCATAATACATACCTTTTGTATTTGCGTAAGGTGGGTCGCAATATACAAAATCGTCATCTTTCGGCTTGATTTTTTCATAAGAACAAGTTATAAACTTAACATTATTCTTATTTAATAAATTGCTCCATTCGTAAATAATTTTTTCTAAAGCAACAGGGGTAATACCATTTCTTGTTATATGGAATGAATTATTAAACTCTTCATTACGATTATATCTTGGCATACCATTAGTCGTGGTTCTCATAATAAACATGAAATCTAATGGATTATGATTTTTATTATACCTTTCTCTAACCGTATTAAAATATTCTTTCTTGCGTTGTTTATTGTTATCTGCATTTAATTCGTTCCATAATTTCTTATAATGTGAAGAAACTTATTCAGGATGACTAATAATCTCGTTCCATAAATCAATTAATCCTTTGTTTATATCACTACAAATATAATGGTTTACTTTTATGTTACTGCTCAATAATCTTCTGAGGACTGACGCTCCCCCACAAAACGGTTCATAATATGTATCAATTTCTTTTGGGAAATATGTCAATATGTTTTCTGCCTGACTTCTTTTACTTCCACTCCATTTAATTACTGGTTCAAACATTTTTCCACCCAGAGCAATTAGTATGCTTACACCTTTCATACTTATACTTTTTTTATTAATAATTAGTTATTAATATTTCTTTATCTTCTTCTTTATTATTTTTATGATAATTACAATTATTATAATTTATATTTAAAATATGTAGATTATATTTGTCTTTCCAAGAATCTAAAACAGGATTTTTGTATTTTAGATTGTTTGAAAGAGCAAATTTAATACCCTTTTCATTAAAACCATCTAAAATGTTTAATAAATCTATTTCGTCTTTTTCGTTCCATCCATTTTGTTCGTTATAAGTTGCTGTACTGTTATAGTACGGAGGGTCACAATAAACAAAATCACTATCTGTTAAAATTTGATATGGAAAACATCTAAAGTCAAAGTTTGTGAAATCACATTCTAATCTTTGCAAGCTTTCAACAAATAATATAAATCTTTTTCTTAACATCGGATTAAAGGAACTTCTATTTTTACCAAAAGGCATATTATATTTTCCTTCATGATTAAATCTTATCTGATTATTAAAGGCATAACATAATAATATATAAAAAACCATAGGATTTGAATTTTGATTATTATAATAATCTCTTAAATTATTATAACCATCTTGATTCTCTTTGGATAACTTAAATCTATAAATAATATTGTCTGCTTC
>JBJFBU010000005.1:0-7274 GCA_051888595.1 Candidatus Gastranaerophilaceae bacterium
TCTTCTTGCAATGGAGATTCTACAACACCGTTTAATGTTTTGTTTACTTCACGCAAGTTTTTAGCTACTGCTTCATTTTTTTCATTCCAGTAGAAGTTTGTATTAATATAATCTTCTGCTTGTTTCATGTCACCAGACAATTGAACTTTTATGATTTCTGTAAGCATTTTCTTTGCTGTTGGTACCATTTTTTCTAAATTTACAGAAATTTTTCCGTCATCACTTACTGAAATTGCACCTTCTCTTATGAAATAGTTTGCTTGCATTACAGAACGAACTCTATGAGCTTGATCCATTGTTGGTTTTGATTTTAGGAAGGTATTTGTTGCAAAATTAACCAAAATTTGGTCCTTTTGTTCTGGCGTATACATTCCTTCTTTTACCAAATCATCCAAGAATGATAAAGAACCCATATCTGCTTTATTTTCTTCAACAATGTTTCTGTATTTTCCTAAGCCTTCATCACCTTCTTTTGGTCCAAGAGAGTGTGCGTTTTCATGACCAATTGTAAACCAGTGATCAGCTTCTTCATTATATAATTTATGGAATTTAGGATCTAATACAGCATCTAATCTTTTTTGAATTTTTTCAGGTTGTGATGTTGTTCTTATTTGTCTATGGTAAACATTTCTTCTACCACCACCAATTGTTAATGACAATTTATCGCCATTTGGTAAGTTTTCTGCCAATGTTACACCACCTCTGTAAGCACCACCATCACCTGTTAGTGATACTAAGTCAACATCAACCATTGTTTGTTTTGCATCACCTGATGCAGAAATTGTTTGTTTGTATTGATCAGCCAATGGCATGTGCTCTGCCAACATTGGTAAATATTTTTTTATTGCTAATAAATCATCTGTACCTTGTTTGTTCACGATACCTACACGACAACCTAATGAATCTTTAGATTGTGGAACAATTCCTGCATCTTGTAACATTTTGTTCAATTTTTCATTTTCCACTACTGAACCTGTCATTCTATCTGCATACTGTTCCCTTGTTATTGTGTATTCTAATGGTGTATCTTGCAATGTAGCCCATTTTTTATCTGCATAAGCATCCAACATTGGATCTGCAGTTCTCAACGCTTTCGCTTGAAGTTTTAAATATTCATTGAAATCTTTATTTGTTGAAACTTCTGCTGCTGCATCCAATTCATCAGCTATTTGTGTAAATTCTTCTTTAAATTTATCACAATAATCTACAGCTTTAAGTTTGTCACCATCACGTTCTACAATTGAACGTTGATTTAAAATTTTTGCAACTTCATCTTTCTCGCCATTTTCTAACATTTTTATTAAAATATTATGGAATTCTTCTTTTTTCAAATCTGCTGGATAAAAAGCTTTTCCTGGTCTTTCTTCTTGACCTTTTGCTAATGTTACCATTTTTGATTCCATATCAATACCAGAAATACCTTTTTGTGCATTAAATAAAATTAAAGACATTTCTGCATCTTTGTTACCTTTTGCTGCTTCTTTTTCCAGATAATCTTTAAATTCTAAATTCTTTTCATTATCCATCTTCATATAAACTGTATCAATAATCTTTGCAGTTTTTACCAAATGTTTTAATGCTTGTTTGTCACCTTCAGCTAGATTTGCATATTCTTTTGAATCAGATTTTAATAACACTTTTGGAGCTAAAAAATCTTTATTCGTTCTTTTTTCTAATTCTTCTGTTGATAAGTTTAATTCAAATTTTTCTGGTTGTTTTGTCATAATATTTACCTTATTAATATTTGCTGTTGCTGATAATTTGTCCATTACTGCATTTGATAAATTCTTTGTTTCCGGTTGTTTTTTTTCTTCTACATTCTTTGCATAAGCTTTTGCCTGTATTGGCATTTTAACTCTTATGTCATTGTTTACATTTGGCATATTCGTTCCTTTCTTTTTATTGTAGATTTATTATACTACTAATTTTGTAGTTTTGAAAAGCTTTTTTTATTTTTTTTAATTATTTTGTAATATACACATGTTGATTAACCCTTATGAAGAATAGAATTTTTTCTTAATTTTTTACAGTATATGTGTCATGTATCTGGTAGTTTGGCAAATGGTTAAAGAGGTGGTTTAGTTAGATAGGAATTGAGTTTTAGGGGTATTGGTGAGGTTTGGCAAAAGTATCAAATACTACCAAAAAAGTATCAATTAAATATCAAAAAAAGTAAGTCCGTTTTTGCGTATTATATCTGTATTTCAGTTATATTTTAATTATAGACACTTACGCAATTTGATACTTAAAGGTTGTGCAAGGTTGTGCATTTTTTATAAAAGGTTGTGAGAGCCTAAAAATATTAATATATTTGAGTTTTATTCATAGTCTCTAATTTTTAAAGGTTGTGCATTTTACAAAAAGGTTGTGCATTCCAAAACGCACAACCTTTTCAAAATTTTTATTACTATTTAAACATTATTTAAACTCAATTTAATGTACTTTTAATTTTGCGAAGTTTTCTTTTTAAATCAATATTTTCTTGCTGAAGTTCTTTTATTATTGGAAGAATTTTTAAAACATTATTTCTTACTTCATAAATTCCTTTTTGCATGCAAGTTTTTCCTTGTTTAGTGGATTTATCTTCGCAGTCAACACAATCTTGTTCATCGTAAGATAAAAGACAAGGTGGATAATCATGTGTTTTAGTTATCACATAAACTTCTTTTAATCCCTTTTTTAAATCTTTGAATTTTGACATTTTTACTTCTTCTTTCTAAAGTTAGGAAGGACTAAAATGGAATATATCCAGTCCTTTTTATATACCGTCCTAATCGGTTTTTACACTTTTAAAATAAAGATAATTGTTTATTTATAACTGGTTTATAATTTTCGTTAAAATTGTTACCTTGTTGAGCCTCTTGTTGCATTTGGTGGTGCAAAATTGTTCTATCTTTCCAATTATCAAAATCGGGATATTCTTTGTATTTAGCCATATTTTCACCGCACCAACTACAATAATTTGCTGTTGAAGAAAATATTTTATCACATTTTGCACAGTATTTTTGCATTGCTATTGACCTTTATTAAATAAGTCTAATTGTCCTTCACATGGAACAGATATTTTTGCTTCTTTTAAAAATTCTCTAATACGAGCTTGCGTAAAACCGTATTTTCTTGCAAGATAACGTATTGACTCTGTCGTTCCGTCAAATTCATCTTTTAATAGTCTTTGTCGCAAATAATAGAAGGCTCTTGCTGGCACTTGGATTTGACACCCAGAATAATTTTGCAATAAAGAAACTGCTACATCTTTACCACATAACTCGTAAATTTCTTTAAATATTTGGTTTGGCATGTCATCGATAGTAATATCATCAATATCAAAATCGATAAAAGGTGTTTTAATAATTTTTCCCATAATAATGACCTCATCAGTTAATGTTCTACATCAAGACGGTGCAATGCACCGTTTCGGACTCTGTATTATGCTTGTGTTACGGTTGCTGCAATTTTTTCAAAATTAGGTTCAATCCTCAATTTATCTTCCTTTTTGATTGTTATACCCGCTTTTAACAAGGTATTTTCATCAACATCAGCCAGTAATCTATCTTTATCAAGTTCTTGTTTTGTTCTTATACAGAAATCAAGTTTTAGTGCCTTTAATGCTTTAATGGCTTCTTCTACACAAGTGCAACAAACTCGTTTTACAATTTTGTATGACACTGTACCGTAATTAAGTTTTTTATTTCTTTTTTCTGTAAATTCGTTTTTGTGAGATTCTGTAAATCTTTCAATGTCTTTTTCAAGTTCCTTAATTTTTAAATCGATACCTTTTGCTTTTTGAGCCGTATTTTTTTTGATTTCATTTATTTGTAGTGTTTGTTCACCTTCCAAGCGAGTTTTATTAATACTTAACTCTGCAATTTGTTTGATTGAAGCATCTACGTCTTCCCAATTTTTTAACGTGCTTTCGATTTTTTTTGCCATTTTTAATGTCCTTTCTTTGCTAATATATTCGTAAGTTCTTTTGCAACACTTCTGTAAGTTTCTAGTTTTGCCGTGTATGTTGCTAAATTAAATTTAATGTTTTTTTCAAACTCTTTATTATCTTTGAACAATTGATTAGCATACTGTATGCTAGTCATATTAAGTAATTGCTCATAGTCATTTATTTCTTGGTGAATATAAGTAAGCAAAGAGCATATAACTTTCATCTCGTTAAGATTAGCAACTTTTATAGTTTCTGCTAATAATCCTTGCTTATTTTCTGTTAATATTGCTTGTTGTGCTGACATTTTTACTCCTTTAAAATTTTTGATACTACATATTTTCTAATGCGTTTATAATTTTTCTTACATCAACTGCTGTTAAAAAGGTTATACCTTCTTTTCCAGTTATTCTCTTGATGAAACTTTTTAAGGCTTTTGCTTTTTCTTCGTTAGTTTTTGCCTTTGTTCGGTCTAGCCACATTGCCTCAATTTTTCTTAATTGTTTTGGGCTTGCCATTTTCTTATCTCGATTTGCCAAATTATTATATTTATACTTGTTAAATGAGGCTTTTGGCTTAAATGCTCCAGTTTGTATTGCGTTATCTCTTAAATAATTTATGTATTCATTAATTTGTTTTTGCGTTAAATCTTTACTTGAGCGAACTCCGTAACGGTTGAACATCATCTCATAGTAAATATCATCATCAAAACCCATTAATTTACGCATATAGCCTAAATCTTGTCTTTGTTTAGCCGTCGATAACTTATCTGACATTTTTCAACGATGCTCCTACAAATGAACTTGCTGACTTAATTATCTGTGCGTTTAAGTTTTCGCCTGAAGATGTAACAATATCTCTCGTACGTTTTAGCAAATTAAACAATACTCTAGCATTTGCTCTTGCAACTGTATGAAATAACTTGTTTAAACTTTCACTACAATTTGGAAAAATTTGATTAACTAATAATGATGTATCTTTTAAGGTTAAACTTTCCAAGTTATCGATATAACTAAATCTTGTAAACAAATAGTCATATTCTCCGCCTAATTTACTTAATTTATTTGCAAGTGCATCAGTTCCGACAAATAATAAGCCAACTGAAGAATTACAACGGTCATGAATTTTTCTTAAAACTCTAAAACAACCAACGTCTAAATTTTCTGACTCATCTACGATTATTAATTTGCCACTAGAATTCAACTTGCTTACAATTTTTTCTGCAAATAAAACATTAGATTCTTTTAACCCTTGTTCAAGTCTTAACGGTTTGCAAAAATGATGTAACAAGGCTCTTACGTTAATTTGTTCATCTGTGTCAATTACAATAACCCCACTATGTTTCTTTGCATATTCCTTTATTGCTGTCGTTTTACCAAGCCCAGATAATCCAGTACATAGAGCAATTTCACCATTCAATTGGCAAATTTGTGCGATATTAAAAATCTTATTCGCAATAGTGGTTTTCATGAAATCTAAAGAGATTTTTCCGTAATTTTTTCGTTGAACATTCAAATCTAATAATTTAGATAAAGAACTTTCTAATGTCGGAATATCACCGTTATATTTGCTATTCAAATATTGGCTCAATGCAGTTGCTGAAATATCTACCTTTTTAGCAATCGCATTTTGTGTCATTCCATCACGTTCAATCATAGATTTAATACGTGTTTGAAGTTCCGTATTGAAATCTTTTGTTTTTTCTTCCTCTAATAGTGCATTTGTCATTTTCAACCTCCTTTGACATTTTGCTAAACTTAAATTTTATATTGTTTATCTTCAATAACTTCAATATTGCTGTAATCAATACTGTAAATTTTTTCATTCTCTCTATCAGCTAAAATGTTGATATTTTCCGCAAAATCTATTTTGTATTGTTTATCTTTAATTTCAGCCTGTTTAACTTCGATTTGCTTAGCTTTTGCAACTTTGGCTAAATCGTAACCGTCTTTTTTGTAAAGAGCTTTCATTGCTGTTTTAATCGTGTTTACACGCTCTTTTTTAAGAATTTCATTGGCTTTTACACGTTGTTTAAAATCTGCTAAATCTTTTGCATTGCCTAGTAATTCTGCGTAAGGATGTACAGCTTCAGCTCTTTCTGCTCTACAAATAAACTCACCTTTTAAGCTGTAAATTTTTAAATACGACAAATCAAACATATCGTATTTAGCCACAACTTTTTGATTTAAGCCGACCATTTTTGGCGAATAATACCAAGTGCTAAATAAGCGAATTGCCCCTTTATGGATACAACGTTCTTCAGATACAAGCATTAAATCATCAAGTAAATCAATATCAACACCTTGTCCTTTGCCCTCTTGAACGTATTGAGCAATAGTCTTATCAGGTGCATTTAATGCTCGTCTTTGTCTATAAACTTTGTTTAACCATTCGTCAATTAAAACTTTAGTTTCTGCAATTGTTGGAACGTAATCACCTTGCAACATTTTATGGAATTTTTCATTTCTTTTTGTGCTTGCTGGTTGATTTTGAATATTGTTACCAATATATGATGGCATTAATTTTGCAAAACTGCCTGTAAACTCATTGAAAAATCTTTCAATGTTTTTTGCTCGTCCGTTATATGGTTTTGAAAATGTTGTTTTAATTCCTAATTTTGCATACAAACCTTGAATGCCAGCACTTGCAAAATCTACATTTCCAGTAAAAGTTTTGCCCTTGAAAGCTCGTCCATTATCCAAATGAACAATTTTAGGCATTTTGCCAAGATTAATAATTGCGTGTCTTAATGCAGATGCAATAGATTGCGTATTTTCAGTTATCATAATTTCATAACCTAGCAAATCTCTGCTTGCTTCATCTTCAAAACCTACTAATGTTGCTCTGCAAGGTTTGTTTGTCAGTGGATTTAAGACCATAAAATCAAGAGTATGACCATCACCTACGATAACATCACCTACGTTTAATTTAGTTAAATCTTTTGTAATGTGTGGTAATTGCGTATCAAGTGCTGATTTCATACCACCACGAGCAAATGCAACCATTTCAGCATAATTTGTAACTACATATTGCCAAACCCTACGATAAGCAGATAAAGAACAGATGTTTTTAACACCCTTTGCTTTTAATTCTATTGTTATTAGTTCGTAAGCCTTACCAAGATTAAATTTATTTTGGTGAAGCATATATTTTAACAAGTAATATTTTTCTATGTCTGCTAAATCTGTTATCAGTTGACTTTCGCAACCATAACTATAATTATTAACTAACGATTGCCAATCATTATTGGCTTCAATGTATGTTTTATACCAACGTGCCAAAGTTCTAATAGATACTTTGCCAAGTTGCTCATATAAATATTTATTGTATTGTTTGCTGTTGT
>JBJFBU010000006.1:0-7092 GCA_051888595.1 Candidatus Gastranaerophilaceae bacterium
AATTTAAGAAAAAACTGACCAAGTTCTTCTGATGTTGGATTTAAATCCTTAATCTTATTGATTTTTTTTAATGTTTTATCTGAAAAATTAATTCTAAATCCAAGTATAGATATCGTTGTTTTTTCTGAAGTTTTATTTATTGAAAATATCATTTTCTTTATTTTATCCTACAATCTTATCCAGTCTGTTGGTATTATATCATAATCATTGTCTAAAGTCTTCATCCAAATTTTTGGTGCGACAACAACTTTATTTGGATTTTCGTTTAACCAGGCTCCCCACCAAGAAAAGCTACTATTTGCGATAATATTGTGTTTGCAATTTTTCATTAGTTCTAAATCGAAATATCCTTGTTTTCCTGAGTTTGCATCAACATAAACAGTATCATATTTGAATTTTACATTTTCTTTAACCCAGTTTATATCATCTGAAAAAACAAAAATTGTAGGCTTTTTGTCTATTCTTGATGCTATTTCGTCTATTCCTGCTTGATAATATGATTCACTGCAAGCTCCAAAAACATTTGCAACTCTAGATTTTAAGTAATCGCCACGTCTAAAATGCACCGATATTGATTCTGTTGACTTTATTTTATCTAAAATCTTTTGATTTTCATTATTTAGTTTTTCTATTAATTTAAAATCTCTGATTAAAGTTCTTCTTATGTTTTTAAAATATTTTTCACTTTGGAAAAATCCGCTAATGTGAGCCGGAGCAGATATTTCTAACATTTCTGGTTGAAATTTACAAAACATTTCCTCTACATAGTGCTTATAATTTTTAAATTTAAGTTGAGTTACCTCATTTCTAAAATTTCTAAATGGAATAATTTTTCTTAAAATCTTATTTAATAACGGTTTATCTACCGTAACCATCTCTCTTGAAGCTCTAAAATGATTTAATTTTGGAGTTTCTTTACTGTCATCAAAAAATATATTACAACCTGTTTTTATAGCAATGCTTCTAGCAAAAGCCCATTGAAACATTTGATTTGCCATTCTACCATCAAGTTTTACAATAATTGGGTTTTCTTTGTGTAGAGTTTTTATTTTTATTTTTAAATTAAAAATAGCAAGAATTTTTGCATTTTTATCCAAATCGTTTGTTACAGAGAATGCATATTTTGCAAAGTTTATAATTTTACTTTTCCAAATATCTGTTAGTTTTGGGGCTTGAGGTTGTGGAAATTTTATATCTGCATATTTTTCAATAACATTTTTTGTAAAATTAACAACATTTTGTATAAACTTTTCAGTTTCTGCAGTTTGATATTCTGGTTTAAACCAGTCAAAATAGTCTTCTGTCCAAGGAAAATTTTCTGTATATACTAAGATATCTTCATTATTTGGTATTTCTTCTAGTGTATTTAAACAATTCCAAACAATAAGTTTAAATGGCTTTTCGCCACGTTTTTTCTCCAATGCTGTATAAATATTGCTTAATTCTTCTGTTGTTGAGTCACACATGTAAACAAAAAAAGTTAATTTATCTGAATTTATAGCGTTGTTAAATTCATTTATTCTGGTATTATATTTTTGTTTGAATTCGTTTAAAGTTTTACAGTCATTATCGTGTGGAAAAAAGTTTTTATTTTCATTAATCCAACATTTATTGCTTAAATTTTCATCATACTTGAAGTCAAAATTATCAAAATATGTTTTAAAATCATTATTTAAATATTCAATTATTGAAGATGGATTATGATAGCCTAAATCAAAGACCATAGATTTTCGTCCTTGAGCTTTTGATGGAAATATACCCGCATTTGTTAAAAATGTTCTTGGGATACAGTCTTTACCTAATGAAATTATTTGATAATTAGTCATAGCATTTATCCTATTTTTTGTTTATTTTTTGTTCAACTAATGTAAAAAATTGTGCTGGAGTCATACAAAAAAAATCAGCAATTTGGTAGATATTTTTCATACTAAGATTTCTTTCTCCTCGTTCAATCATACCCAAGTATGATGTTGAAATATTAATTTCAAATGCCATTTGTTCTTGAGTCAAATTTTGTTTTATTCTAAGCTCTTTTATTGTTGCTACAAGTGCATTTATGTATTCGTCTAGCATGATGTTTAAAGCGTAAACAAAAACACAAATAGTGTCTAACACCATTTGTGTTTTTTTGTAAGGAATATTTTTTACTTTAAAATGATATAATTTATACAACAAAATAAGGATAATCATAGTGAGCATATATTCTTTCCCAGTTTTCTGGTATTAAGTCATATTCTTCTTGCATATTATTTAAAGAAATATTCCATGGTTTTGGTGCAACAACAACTTTGTTAGGATTTTCATTCAACCAAGCACCCCACCAAGACAAACTGCTATTATTAATAATGTTGTGTTTACAATTTTTAATTAACTCAAAGTTTTTAAGCTTATTTTTTGAGTTTACAATAATGTATTTATTATTTAATTTTAATTTTTTACACATTTTTAAGTCATCTGAAAATATAAATAGAGTCAAATCTTTATTGCACAATTTATTTATCCTGTTTATTGCTTCTTGATAATATTCAATTTTGCAATTTCCATTTTCATTATTTTCTTTAAAAATTTCTATTGATACAGATTCACAAGATATTATTTCTTTTAAAATCTCAATTTGTTTTTTATCTAATTTAATTTTTAAAGAAAAATCTTTGATTAATAAATTTTTTATTTTACTAAAATATTTTTCTGTTTGAAATGAACCATTTATAATAGTGTTATTTACTATATTTAGTGCTTCTTTATCATATTTATAGCTATTTATCTCATTATATTTTTGATAATATTTTTGATTTTTAAAAATATATTTAAAAATATTGTTCGTTTTTAGTTTTTCATAAAGGTAAAATTCTTGTAATTTTAATAGATGTTTTTTATCAAAATAAACATCTATATCAAAAGCTTCCTGCAAACTTCTAGCAAAAGCCCATTGAAACATTTGATTTCCCAAGTTTTTATCTAAAGGTATTATTACATTGTATTTACTCATAAAATTCCTTATTTTCTTCTATTTTCTACTATAGCTTTTGCAAGTAAATAATCATTATATTCGTTAATATCTAAAAATTCTTCTTTATCTATTTCAAAAAGATAAGGCTTTTTACCAAAGAAGTAACTATTACTTTTCATCTGATTATAAGCTTGTATAAAAATTCCACCATCTTGCATAAAATATGGTGAAAGTTCTCTTGCTGGAATATGTCTTTTTCCGTAAGGATTGTAGTTGAGTGGAGTTTTGTCAGTGTTCCAAAGATGTTCTTTTAATTCTACAACTGATAGTAACGAATCGTATGTAGGAAGGTTATTTATAAATGTTTCTATAGCTCTATCGTAAGTTTTTGAGCTAATTAGTGGATTTGTGCAGTGAGCCCAAACTACAATGTCTGTTTTAATTAAGTCCATCATATTTTTTATCATATCATTTGCACTAGCAACGCTTTCATCACAATAAAAATCTGGACGTTTTACTGTTTCAGCTCCAGCTAATTTAGCTATTTCAAGCATTTCATCAGAATCAGAACCAAATATTACTCTATCTACAAGTTTTGTGCTTTTTAGCTGTTCAATTTTTCTCTCTATTAATGTTTTGTTTTCTAAAATTAACAAAGATTTAGACTTTATTCTTTTAGAACCTTTTCTTGCAACAATAATTGCACTAACTTCTTTTGACATTGTTACCTTCCATAAAATTTTTTAATAAATGTTTTTTTATATACTCAGATTCACTAACGAATGAATGTTTTAATTGCTTGTCAAAAATGGAATTTTTTTCGTAATAATGTATTCCGTTATTATTAATATCTTTTTGTCTAAAAGAAAAACCATAACAATTTATATTTTTAATTCCATATTTTTCTTTGTTTTTATATAAATTAATTAGTGTTATAAATCCAGAAGTGGGTGTATTTCGTAACTTTGCTGTATTTTTTACAAAATCTATCAAATTATCACTAAAATAGCTGAGTGAAATTCCTGACTTTAAACTTTTGTTTAAATATTCAAGATAGCCGTCCAAAAGATAATTTTTTGTTATATCTGTAGAAAAATTTATAAGTTTAATATTGTTATCTTCAATATTTGTTAAAATTTTTTGAGCGTTTATTGTGATGTGTATATCAATTTTTTTACCATAGTCTTTAATAATTCTATTTACAGGATAGTTATTAAACCTTATAACAATATCATGTGAATCAATTTCATCTCCTAGACCTTTTCCTATTTCGGAAGGACCATTGCCGACAATTGCTACATTTTTCCCTGAAGCAAGTTTCAAAAATAAATTGTTTTCCGTATTAAATTTTAAATTTTCATAAATTGAAGTTGCAATTTCGATATTTTTGTTACTAAAACCATTCTTTTTAGCAAAATTTGCAACAATTAGGTATCTATCTATGTCTTTTAAATTTTTATATTTTTTTGAATATTTCTCTAATTGATTTTTAGCATTGCTGTAATCTTTTTGAAGAATTAAAAATTTTATGTACTCTATCCAAACATGGTTGGAATAATCTTGAATCCCTCTTTTAACGACATTATCAAAGATTATTTCAAGCTCTTTTGTTGATTTTGCAGTATAAATTTTTTTTAATGTTTTATTCGAAAAATTTATGCAAATACCAAATATGCATAAACTTAATTTGTCGTGATATTTTTTTATATTTAAAATCATTATTTCTCTTTCTTGTAATCAATTAAACTTTAACAAAAAACACAAATAGTGTCAACACTATTTGTGTTTTTTAAGCACAAGTACTTAAATAAAGGGGCGGTTTTGCAAAGCAAAACCGCCCCTTAGAAATAGTTTTAAAATTTTATCCAACTTTTATGTGTAGACCCAAAAGGTGTAATACTTTATGCATACCTTTATTTTTTATTGGCATAAAGTTCTTTTCAACAAATCTTACAAAGTTGTTACGTTGTCTAACATAAGGATTATTACCTTTTTCTATGATATAGATTAAAAATTTGCTTAGTTTTTTCTTATAATCAAAATCAAAATCTGGTTGCATTGCAGGTTGTCTAAGCATTTCCATATATTTTTCATCGTTATTATCAAGTTCTTTAATAACTTCTATAATTTCATCAAAATTTTTGTAGTCATTACAGTTAATGAAAGCTTTAGAATTAAAATCTTTTATTACAGAAGGATTACCCATATAAATTGGAATAGAATTTGCAATTAGTGGTTGGTATAATTTTTCTGTGGTATATCCGCTTGTAAAACGGTTTTCAAAAGCTATTGTAAACTTGTAGTTATGTAATAATTCAATTTTACTTTCAGCCCAGTTGCCAGAACGTGGTGCAAAATCAATGTCTATGTTGTGTAAAACTTTTCCTGGACAGTCAACTTGTTTGTATTCTTGAAGCTTTTTACAAAAATCTATTCTTAATTGTGCACCTTCACCGTTTTTACTGTTTGAGTAAATAAAATTACAAAATTTTCTATCTGTTAAATCTGCGTTTAGGTTTTCTCTATTTTGTACAGATTTATTTAATTTGAAAAAGTATTCAGGAAATCTTAGGTATCTATTTTCGAATTCTAAATGATGAAAACCTAATCCATAATCTGCTTCATTAAAATTTGGAACAATATTTTCATTTGTGAAAAATATTTTGACACAGTTTGAGTATTTTAAGTTGTTATCACCAAAACATGAGTAAAATAGAAAATCAGGATGTTCTGAAATTTCTACGTTATAGTTTTCCTTTAATATATCAAGAAAAAGGTTATCATTGTTGTTAAAATAACCTTTTTCTGTATCTGTAAAATTTATTTTTACTGTTTTTTTTGACATTCTATTGAATTATTCCCAATATTTGTTTATCCATTTTGTAGGTTTTATATATCTGAAACCACCTTTACCAAAATAGCCTTTTCTTGCTTGAGCCGGAGTTGGTTTACCATGGAAGATTACAATTTTTGCTTCTTCTGGTTCTTGAGGTTCTTTTATCCAGTTCATAGGAAATTTTTGTAAACAGCAACGTTTAAAACTTGGAACCCATTCTTCTGGCCAATATTGAAGAACATTTCTTTCGTACATTTCATAAGTTAAGAAAGCTTGTTCGTTTTTGAAATGATCTCTGATTGCTGTTCCTAAGCCGTAAAAATGTTCCAAAACTTCAGGATATTTACCAATTTCAAATCTAAAGACTGATGAATTTCCGATAATATCGTTTGGAAAATCCCAGTCTTTGATTATTCTAAAGTCACCATCTAATTCAAAAAATGGATCAAGACTTTGTCTGATTACAATATCAAGGTCTAAAAATAAAGCTGTACCTGTTAAGTCAGATAATTCTTTATTAAATACTGTAAGCTTTTTCCACATTCTATCAGGAATACCTTCTTCATTAAGAGGTGGAATAGGTCTTATTTCCACACCATCAACGATACCTTCACCATCGTCAGTAAAGCATACAAATCTATGTGGAATAGATATATTTTTTTCAACCATTTTATAAAGTCTATTTACATATTCGGGACCGAATTTTTTGCCCCATTTCATGCAAATGATGTTTTTATCAAGTGTCATAATTTCTCCTATTTTTATTTTATTAACACATAAAAAAACTTGTTTGTAAAGATAATGCCTGTTATAATTCTAATATGTTAAAAATTTTTGCTTTAGTTGATTGTGATTCTTTTTTTGTATCTTGTGAGCAAGCAGTTGACAAGTTTTTAAAAGGAAAACCAGTTTGTGTTACGGGTGGTGTGAATGGTTGTGTTGTTTCTCGTTCAAAAGAAGCTAAAGCTTTGGGAGTCCCTATGGGATATCCTACGTTTATGGCAAAAAGAGAATTTAAAAATGTAATTTATATTTCAGGCAATAACGAGCTTTACCATGAATATTCTACAAAGGTTATGGGTATTTTAAAAGATTTTAGTCCAAATGTTGAGGTTTGTTCTATAGATGAAGCTTATGTCGATTTTACTGGACTTTGCAAATTGTATAGATGTAATTATTTTAAACTTGCTCAAAAATTAAGAAATAGAATTTTAGACGAGTTGGACTTACCTGTTTCAATAGGTGTTAGTTCAAAAAAAACTCTCGAAAAATTTGCAAGTGATTATGAAAAAGATAAGGGTGGAAT
>JBJFBU010000007.1:0-6911 GCA_051888595.1 Candidatus Gastranaerophilaceae bacterium
GCTGCTATAAATGGCTCTTCCACACATAGTGGGTCTTTGAAATCTCTTGCTCTTAACGTGTTGCTATAATCACCAGTTATAACTCTGTCAGCTTCTGAGTGGAAATTAGACCTTTTTATTTTATCTATAATTTGCTGGCTTAGGTAGTAAGACTCTGGGACATTTCTCTCTAGTATATCTACCATTCTCTTTTCTAACTTAAATGGTGCTGGGAATTCATATTCATTTACATTCAATTCCTTAAGAAAAGAAATAACAAATACTCTTTCTCTATTTTGAGGTACACCGTAATCTTTAGCGTTTAATACCTTCCAGAAGTTCACATAACCTAATTCTTCTAACTTACCCAGCCATCTATCAAAATCTGGCTTGAATTTCTTCCCTACTAAGTTCTTAACATTCTCTAGTAGTAATATTTTAGGGAGTTTATTTTTCTCTTTGGCTACATCTAACAATCTTTCTACATCAAGTAAAAGACCAGACCTAGTTTTGTTACCATTCTCATCTATTAAACCCTTCTTATCCCCACCAACTGAAATATCAGTGCATGGGAAGGAATATGTACATAAATCACATTCTGGTAATTCTTCTATCTGTGTAATATCCCCTAGTGCTGGTTGTTCACCATATAAAGCCGTATAGCTTTTTATAGCAAACTTATCTATCTCCGAATAACCTACAATCTCGTATGGAATGCCGAGCTTATCTAATGCTGACTCTTGGGCACCAATCCCACTAAACAGCGTCACAACCTTTAATTTACTCATCTCTCTCCTATAATTCTAAGTTAGAAATATCTTTATCTTCTCTCTTTCTATTAATTTTGTTTGTTGTCATCTTCCATAAATTACACCAGATGTTATTTATATCTTTAAAAGGTTCTAATAACAGAGATAGTACCAACAAAACAGCGATAATAATTACTGGCAATAAGTAAATTATTACAGCAATACCTACAGCAGTTAGTAATACATTCATCTACTTGTCTCCCTTAAGTTGGTCTAACATATCATCTATCCACATCTTCCACAAATCATTTGTTTCTTTGATAAATTCTTCAAATAACTCATTCAAAGAATACAACCATACTGGAAGTGTGTAGATGAATATGAATACACCTACTACTAACGCTATTATTTTCATCTCTCTCTTTCCTCCTATTCGCTAGTTATAAATATATACATAACTACAGCGAAGGTTAATAATATCACAATCATAAACGGAATTTTGTTATTTTACGAAGGAAATACATGGCTCCTGTCAAATACCATAAAGTTTGAGCAGATTTCTTAGTCCTATCTAGTTCTTCCATCTTATTAAATTTACTTACCACATAACAAACTACTATTGCTAATAATATTGTTGGGAGTAACATCTTGATAAGAAGTAATAAAAGTAAGCCTAATCCGACCATAGTGTATTCCTTTCTATACTTCTAGTGTACTACACTTTATTTATCTTGTCAAGTGTTCGGTTTTCTCTTTCTCTCAAACCCTAGTCTTTCAATAGAGTCTAAGTACTTTCTCATCCTATTCTCCATCCTTTGACCTTGCCACTTCATATATCTTAATATATCTAAGCATTCATTCACTAACAATGTCATTTCTGGGTTGTTCTTACACATCTTTCTTAACTGTTTGAGCTTAAATTGTACCCAGCTATTATTGTTGCATAAAGTGTCGTACAGTTTTACGTCTGTGTATTTTCTTGCCATCTAGCACTTTGACCTCACTCTCTGAAACTGCCTATACAGTTACCATTCTTGTCATACACATAAGTCATACTACCGACTTTTCTGTAAGACCTTACGTGATTACCATTCTTATCTGTGACATTGTAGTTTTTAGTATTAGGAACTTGCCTTATTGCTCCGTTATAGTTACCATTCTTATCTCTAAGAATAATAGTGGTGGAGTCAGCAAGTGTCATGCCTGTGCTAATTATCAAGGCTAATGTCACTAATGTCGTTAGCTTCATCATAAGTTTCTTCCTCTAAGCCTGTATTGTATTCCATCTCGAAATCGTCATCTTCATCTAACTGAGTATTAGTTACTTTTAAAGAGTCAATTTCGTCATCTGTTACTGTTGGTGGTATATAAGAACTACCAACATAACTATACTCCCACTTTGTAGTCAGTGTCAAGGGTTGTCTAGGTAATGGTCTGTTTCTCAGTTTCACTGGCATTAGTTTGAGCTGGTTATTTGCTCTCATCAACGCAGAACTGTAAAGAACCAATACTAAACATGCTCTTTCATACAAAGCAGAATATTCTTGAATACTTGTATAGTCAATAGTAATTTCTTGTGAACCGTTAGCTTCCATAGCCTTAAGTTTCTTTACACCATCTCTGTTTGTTTGAGATAGTAAGATTATACAAGTACCATAACCATCCATGTATGTTTTTGAGAAAGCGTCTAGCTTAGTTATAAAGCCATTCATTTTAGCTCTTTCATCTTGACCTCTTTCCCCTTTTAACATTTTTAGAGAGTCCACGTTATCAATTATGATAACATCAAACTTTCTACCTACCTTTAGTGAGTGCTCTTCTATGCTTGACATAAACTCTTCTATTGTAGAATAGCCAGTCATAGAGGTGTTATCAACTAAAGATAAATACCCACCAGAGTAATTCAATCTCTTCATATAAGATTTCATATAATCTTTATAGAGTTCCTCTTCCTCTGGAGAAAGTCTTTTCTCTTTAATGTCTGTAGCCTTCAGTCTTTGATAGAAATTCTCATTAAAGGAGCTTTCTATAGCAACTAAGTTAGCTTGCATTTGGAATTTGGTCATCTCAAAAGAGATATACAATACATTTCTGCCAAATCCATTTTCGTCTTTCTGTGTTGACACATTATACGCAAAAGACAAGGCAAATGTTGACTTACCATTACCAGATGGAGCTGCTATAGTTACTACTCCTGTGAAATCCCCTATTTGTTCATCAACAGCTTTAATACCAGAAGATATACCATGGTATTCTTCTTTGAATTTGTCATAGCTGTTAACCCAGTCATCTTTAGCGTCAACTGGAATTTCAACATTATTTTCAGCAAACTTCTGTAACGCTTTAGACATATTCTTACAAGCGTCTATGTCTATGTGGTCACTATTACCTATCTTTGTGTTGAAATCTTGTATAAGTATTTCATAGTCTAGTTGCTTTCTCAGCTTCTCATACATGTCCATAGAAAATGAAGCGTTGCTCATTTCCCAAATCATTCTTCCATCCGTAAATCTCTCATTTAAGTATTTCGTGTCTGGAAATCTGTTTTGTTCTTCATAATACTTAACAGCTTCATTATAAAGAGGTGCAAACTTATAATACAAAGTGTGCGTTGTTAAGTATTCAAATTTATCCCTCAAGTCAATTATTCTTTGAGGGTCATTATCAAAGTCTTTTAATCTATTTAAAATAATCCACGCAATATTATGTGGATAAAATTTCTCTTCTATATCAGCCATTATCTCTCTATCCTATTGCTTACTCCTCTACTGTTTGTCTTTTTACGAGGTTTAAATTTCTCTCTTTTGTACTCACTCTTGTACTCTTTTTCCTCTTCTTTCTTAAAGACATGAATAGAGTTATCATAGTATGGTTTGCTTTCTGCTTTCTTTCTTGAACTACTAACTTCACTTATCTGAACCCTAGTACCATCATAAGAACCACTCAGTTTGTCTGGGTCGAGTCTTACATACTTAATTAATTCAGAAGGTGTGCCTAACCTACCAGAAATGGTTTCTTCCATTAATACGATAGTAGGGTTGAAGTTCTCTCTTCTTATTGTTAATACGTCTGTAATAAGGTCAGACCTAAACTGGTCAAACCCTTCTGTGGTTGAACTTCCGTATGGTATATTAATAATTACAACACCGGGGAAGTCTTGTGCTTCTTCATAACTAGTCCTTCCTAATTGGAAATCTGCTGGGTGATAAACTTGAAGCCCTTGATAGTCAAGAAGACATATAAGGAACATCAACTTAAATCTTGCCAGCTGTAATTTATTCCCTTTAGCAACTAAGATAGGATAATCAGAACCCATGGCTTTATTAGAAGCACCAGCTCGTAAATGTTTGATGTAATCGTCAATACAACAATCGTAACGAAGATAGTGTCTTTCTTCATTGGTCATAGAAGTAACTGCTATCTGTTCTGACTTGCTAAAAGTGTTGAATAAATCTTGAGCTGTCCGTTTTTCCTTTAATGAAGGATTATCGACATACTGTCTTTCCATTATTCTTCTCTCTTTCTCTCTCATTTATTATTGTACTACAAAATATTTTAACTGTCAAGTATTTCTTTACGGTTTGTCTAGGCTAACTTTTCTCTTTGCTTTGCCAGACTTCCATAACATATAACTTCTCATCTTTTTCAACACGTCTAGGTCAAATGAGTCAACATTCTTTCTAAGTGGAATTGTTTCAGAGTTTAAGATAGTTCTTTCTACTTCTCTCTTAGATGAAAGTAATACTTGTTGGTATTCATCCAGTGTTTCATCTACTACAATTTCTCTTATATTGAATGAGGTGTAGTCACCAAACCCTCTGCATATTCTACCTATTGTTTGTGAGAACTTGCCGGGACCTTTTGGTGTATTATATAAAATAAGTTCGTTTGTACTATTTAAGTCAATACTTTCTCCACCAGCTTGTGAGAATAAAACAACCTTTCTGTGTGGGTCACTCATAAACTCAGCAGAAATAGACTCACGCTTCTTCTGTGACGTTTTTGATGTTATCTGGTATATTTGTACCCCCAGAGAAGTAAGGTGCTTAGAAACGGCTTCTACTGCGTCCAAACCGAATATATAAACAATGACTCCTTTATCAAATATCTTTACTCCATTTTCGTCAACTTCATTAAATATGACTTCTGTAAGTAAGTCTATTTTTTCTTGACTAAGGTCAACATATTTCTGCATGTCAGCTAATCTTTGTGTATGCTGACGTGTTTCTTCCTTCTTTGCTTCTATCTTATCATAGTCTATTTCTTTATTAGCCTTAATAAAGATGTTTGTTGCTTGCCATTTCTTAGGTTTGTATGTCATTTTTACCCTCTAAGTCCTCTCTGCTTAATAACCCCATACATAACTGGTCATACTCTGTATAGTCTTTCAGTCTGGTATGATATGTCTTGAAGTGCAAATCCAATGGTGGATAGTAGAAGTAAGTAAAAGGTAGTATTTTCTCTCTTAATACATCAAGATGATGGTAACATACCTTTTCCTTACGCAAAATCTTATCTGTTTTAGGGTCTCTTATATATCTTTCTGTAATATGCTGATTAAAGAAATCACTTTTACTCTTATATAAGCCCGGTCTGACTATTTCTATAAGCCCATAAATCTGACTTAAGCATGACGAATAAGGTGTAGCTGTATGTATAGAAATTCTTTCAAACATAAATCTTATGTTCTGGAATGCGTAATAGCCAACACCTTCTGTATTAGAGATTTTATGAGCTTCATCTATTACTATCGCTATTCTTTGGTAGTGATGTGTCATTAAAGTCATTAATGCTTTTCTATAATTCTCATCTAACCCTAGCTTCTCAAACATAGAATGTTTCACTACACATACTTTCTCATCAGAAATAAGGAAGTTCATGAACTCACTTGGGTCATCATACTGATTAATAGGAACTCCACATCTCTTAGTAAATGCCTTCTTAATAGAACCTACCCCAGTCTTAGTAGAAGCATAGACAATTTTGTCCACTAATTTGTGTTTGAATAAAACCCTAGCATAAAAAGCACCAACTAGAGATTTACCTCTGCCAGCTTGAATACAAATCATATTGTATTTCTCTTTTACTGCCATTTCAACAGCTTCTTTTTGATACTGTTTCAGAGTTATACCCATATATCATCATCCTTAATTTCATTAAGTCCATAAGGGTCGTTTTCATTGTACAGAAGGCTACAGTTATAGAACTTTCTAGCTTCTGGATTATTCTTAACTTGCTCTTGGAATTCTCTGTATTTTTCAATAACAATTCTACGAGCTTCAGCATAACTGTTCTTAGAGTACACTGTTATGTCTGTTATAAGCATTTTCTTTTCATTCTGTAAAGGTCTTGCAAATACACGAACTATAACATCTTCTCCTGTAACAAATTTCTCTACAGGCATGTAGTATTGTTCTTCTGTTTCATACACATCTCTATCCATATCTTCTATGATTTTTGTGTAGAGAGCTGGGTTAAGTGTTTCTGGAGTTAACTCAATATAAGGTGCAAGAAATCTAATGAAATCATCACAATCTTCATCTGTTTCAATAACACCTTCGTCTTCACCTTCACAACTTATTCTAGCATAGTAATACTTACTGACAGTATCATCCAAATTAATATTTTCGTCATCTGTGACTCTTTCTGTCATGTAATATCCACTACAATAGACACCAGCACCATCAATTTCGTCATGTAATTTGATGTAGTGTTCTGCCTTTTCTTTCGATTGATAAATTCCGACTAGAGTTGTATCTTCGTATTCTCCAGTCCATACCAAATAAAGTTTCATCGCAACCCTCTTATTTTTACTTTATTATACACTAACTTTTTTATCTTGTCAAGTTTAGTTTAGGGCTTCCCCTTGAAGTACATGCTTAGAAGGTTTCTTTTGTCCAAAGAACCACTCTCTAATAACTACCTTTAGCATATTATTAGTGTTATCCCAAAGAGTAGTAACTTTATGAACTATTTTACCACCTTCATATCTTGTGCCTATAACTACAGTTTTTCCATTGTCAAGTTCTATAATATCCCTAGTTTGCCTAGCGATTATTTCATCTCCAAAAGTCCTTCTCCACATTTCTTGTTGACTATACTTCATGCCAAAAGAAGGACCACCAATTCTATTTATTACCATACAGGGTTAATTATCTCCACTCTAGGGAATGAATAAACTAT
>JBJFBU010000008.1:0-6699 GCA_051888595.1 Candidatus Gastranaerophilaceae bacterium
TTTAATCCAATAAGCTAGGTAAATATACAGGACTATTTTCGAAAGTAACAAAATCCCATCTTTTATTATCACCATCAACACTATATAAACTTTTGTTGTATAAACCATTAACTAATAATGGTATTTCTTTGTAAAAATATATTGTATTTTCTTTAATATTTTTAGCACACCAAGGTGTTCCTTGTAAAATTTGTGCTCTAATTAATATCTCTTGTTCATTAGTTATTTTTATTTTCTCAGAAACAGGATAAATAAATTCTGGATGGTCTAACATAAGACTTAAAGATTCTTCATTTCCACCCCATTTCCATTTTTTTTTCATTCTCAATAAATATTTTCCTTCTATTACCAACTATCTTAAACATTGTTTTACCAAAAGTGTGTTCGTAAACATATATTTCGTCTTCATTTACTCCTATTGCTTCGCTGAGTTTACTCATACTATTATCCTTTCTAATCTTTAATATTTTTATTTTCGTGAATATAAGAATATTGATTGTTTTCATCTATAATTAACGCTGTTAATTGATAACCAAAAACACAAGCAGTATCTATGCCTATGTCATTATTTATTGTCTTATATTCTAATTTAGTAGAAGGCGATGGTGTGTGTCCAAAAATAACTTGTTTATCTCGATTAATATTATTTGTAATATGGGTTCTATCCCACAACATATCATCTTTGGTATTATCTTCTAGTTTGGCTTTTGGTAATCCTGCATGAACACATATAAATTTATCTGTTTCATAATAATATGGCAATTTACTCATCCAAGATTTATGACTGTTATATAAATACTGAATATGATTATTAGCGTAATAACTAGATTTTGTTTTATTTCCACCATTATATTTCCACAAAACTTCATCTGTCAAAAACATATCTTCGTGATTACCTTTAAGACATATGCATCTTTCTTTTGTCATTTCTTTTTGCAAATTAATAAGATATTCTACTACTTGAAAACTATTTTTACCTCTATCTATGTAATCTCCTAAAAAAATAAGTTTATCTTCGTATTTATTTAATTTAATCTTGTTTATCAAAGAAATTAAAGTATAGTAACATCCATGAATATCTCCAATAATAATATATCGCATATTTTCACCTCTATTATTGGTTATATTATAACACATTTTATTAATTTTGTCAAGTAAAAAAAATAAAAAAAAATAAGCGGAAACCGCTTATTTTTTTATATATTATTTATTTGTACTTCCAAGTCTTCCAGAACCTCTTTCTGATGTCATAGAAAGAATCAACTCTGCTGACAACTCTTTACTATAAACCTGTGGTAATTCTAAAAACAAACATTGTGCTATTGCTTTGTTATAAGAGTAAATAATATTATTATCTTTATCAAAAGATGAAATAACATTATCTTTTGCAATAATAATTGGTTTTTTGTTCAAATTAGTTATAGGGACAATCCATTCCCCTCGATATCCTGAATCAATCACACCACTTCTTTGTCCCATGCCTTTTGTCCCTGTTGAACCTCTTTCTTTAAGTATTCCCACAATTTCTTTTGGAAATGCTGAAATTATTCCAGTAGGTATCATAACTGTTGTTTGTGGTTCTATCTTTATATAATCCTCATCAAAATAAGCATAAATATCATATCCTGCATCTTCATCTCTTTTTGTTGGTATTTTAACATCAGGATATAATTTTGCAAAATATATATCAATCATTTCTCCCATAATAACTCCTTTTCATTCTTAATAATCTCGCTCTTTAGCATATATATTAATTGGTATTTTTAAAAATTCTTTATCGAAACATTCTTTTACATTATTATATTGCAATATAACATCAAAATAACCAATTATATGTTGAGGTATTGAATCCAAGGATAAATCAGTCATTAATCCTATTGGGACTTTATATTCCTTTAAATTACTAATGACAAATAATAAATCAACTAAAGGTTTGTTAATTATTTCATCTATACATACATATATAGACGAAACTTTATTTTTATATTTTAAAACTTCTATATCTAAATTATCATAATAATATAAATATAGGGTTTTTGGACTTAATAAAATTTTAGGATTCATAAAGCATCATCCTTATTTTAATCCTCGTCTTTCCATAACACTACGCTTTTGTTTTTTAAAGATTTTTGAACATCTATAATTCTTTGATTAGATGAACCTCTAAATTTTAATGATAGGTCTTTTAAATTATCTACAAATTGCCCATCAACCATAATATCACAAAACGATAAAATATTTTGCTGATAAACATTTCTTGTATTTAATTTGTCAAGTGATATACTTGGGAAAATATTTTCCCAAGTATATCCAGAATACAACCATATTATCTTGTCAGGATATTTTTCTCTTATTGTTTTTACTATATGTAAAACAGTAGTCAAGTTTTCATCAGCTAAAGGTTCGCCACCTAAAATAGAAACTCTTTTTATATAAGGACGGTCTATGATTTGCATAAATTTATCTTCTACTTTTGGTGTCCAAGGTTTACCACCATGAAAATCCCATAAATCAGAATTGAAACAATTATAGCAATGAATATGACATCCTTGTACAAACAGAGATACGCCTAGTCCTTTTCCATTAGATATATCCATCTCTCTTATTTGTGCATATTGCATATGGTCACTCCTTTAATTCATGGTCATCTAAGTGAACATATCTTTCTGATATTTCTTCGGTACGTCCTTTGTTCCAGAAATTAGAACCAATATAACCGCAAGTTCTTCTTGATACATTCATTTTTGTTTTATCTCGATTGTGACACTGAGGACATTCCCAAACAAGCTCTCCATTTTCGTCAACAAGTTTAATTTCTCCGTCATATCCACATACTTGACAATAATCAGACTTAGTATTTATTTCGGCATACATAATGTTATCATATATAAATTGAATTAAATCTAATACAACATCTATATTACGACTTAAATCAGAAGCTTCTACATAACTTATCATGCCACCAGCACTAAGTTTTTGAAATTCGCTTTCTATTTTCAGTTTTTCAAACGGATTAATTTCTTCAAATACAGGAATATGATAAGAATTTGTAATGTATTTTCTATCAGTAATTCCCTCAATAATTCCAAATCTTTTTCTTAAACATGTTGCAAATTTATATGTAGTATTTTCTATCGGTGTTCCGTAAGGACTATAATCAATATTTTCGCTTTCCTTCCACTCATCACATTTATCTTTCATTTTTTGCATTATTTGCAAACCAAAATTTTTACCTTCTTCTTGTGTAAGAGAAAAACCAGTCATATATTTAACACATTCATATAATCCTGCATATCCTAAAGAAATTGTAGAATATCCATTATATAATAATTTATCTATTTTTTCTCCTTGTTTTAGTCTGGCAAAAGCACCATCTTGCCATAAGATAGGAGCTACATCTGATAAAGTTCCTAACAATCTTTCATGTCTATATCTTAAAGCTCTATGACATAATTCCAATCTTTCTTCAAACACACTCCAAAAACAATCAAAATCTTTAGCTGATGATAATGCTACATCAACTAAATTAATTGTTACAACGCCTTGGTTAACATACAAAACATTACATTTTGTACGGACTATCTCTTAACTTTTATAAAATATAAAAGTCCCTTGCGCTTCGTATAGTGATAAAATCTATACTACTCTACTCGCTTCGTACATTTCTGTCTTATTTTCAATATTATAAATTTCATTTAAAATATTATAGCTTTCGATAGTCTCTACGCTTTTTCTTTCAATAATTTCAAATCTTTCTTTAAACCATTTTTTTTATATGCAGAATATACATCTCCGTCATTACTTATAAAATAATAATTATTATATGATTTAAAAATTTTATCATTGTAAATTAACTCTATAATTATCACCCCTTTTAAATAAGAGTGAAATTATTGAAAGAACTTAGTACGGTATTACCTTTAACTAACCATTTCTGGTCTAGGTTCTCTTAGTCAGCTTATTCGTCTATGGTCTATGTCTTATTATCGGTTTACTCTTAATAAGAAGTCTTATTTCGCTGATACCGTTAGCACAATTAAAAATTGCACACCGCTTTTTCTTGCGTTCACAAGGTTTAATGACACCTTAACCTATACAGTCAAGCGTCCATAATATTTTGGATTATTATTCTCATCAACGTATGGCGTTAAAAAAGAACGGCAATTGTGACTATATATACCACTAACCTCAAAATGTTCACTATTAGTCGTAACGTCATAACTATACATCTTTGCAGTTACTGGCAAAACTTCGACTACATCTGCTGACGTATTGAAATGATACGATTTTGTGTCATTATAATGTTCGCACTTTTTATTGCAAATAATATAGTTAAGAAGTTCTTCGATTGCATAAAACTCAACTCTGTATCGAATTGCATTTGGATTCTTTTTTGTGTAGTGATTATGATAAATCTTTGCTGGCATTCCTAATGTTTGTGCTAACGCCATCTGTTGTAACGCTAACTCCTTATTAGTAGAACCAATTTGGACAATTGAACCAAGATTACCACTATCGTTAAGATATCCATCAGCATCAATCATTCCTGCTAAAAATGCCATTTTCGATTCACGATTCCACGAAAATACTTCGTTGGGAATATGCCTATTTGATTTATTTATACCACCAAATTTTGTTGTGAAATAATTTATGGCGTGTTGTAAATTTCCATTTTCATCTGCAATTATAACCAAATCTTTATAAGTTCCTTTATTTCCTCGTTCTTGCAATACGGTTTTAGTATTCAACCCAAAATATTTAGAAAATATATTACGAAACTTTTCTTCAATTTCATCTTCTCCTTCTGCGGCAATAGATGCAAAAATATGATTTGATTGATAACATCCGTCACATAACATAAACCCTAACAACCACGCTTTATCTGTATTAAAAACGACGGATTCATCAGAATATTGATTAGAATTAATTAATATTTCATCAGAGGTTTTTAAGTCACTGGATTTTACAATACCTTTATTTATAACCTCAAATGGATGGTCTGATGTACATAACAATCTTCTGCCATTAGAGAGATGCACATCAACCCAATTGTCTGAAATATTACGAATAATTCTTTTTGTGTTAACGAAACCTTTTTTGGTATCATAAATTTCTACGTTATTTAAATCCATATATAAATTAGGATTATCCTCAGTGTACTGATGTTTAATCTCAAAAGTATCGGTTAGTCTACTCCACATACGTTCAAACGATTCTACAAACAATTGGTTGTTTACTTTGTATGTAATAATTTCTTTGCCATCAACACAACCCATGCATCCATAACAATTACCATTTCCGTTTTTGTCTATTTTATATTCTTTCATTATTTTTTCAGAAATATAATCAGGCACAAGTCTTTTTGCTGAACAAACGGCAGATAATTTAGTTAAATACCAATATTTACTATCTTTGTGGATATTATCTTCTTCTAAGACATATAATAACTTAGGAAAAGCTTGTGTAACATATACACCTACTCTATTTTTCATACCAAGTATACGTTGTGTTAAAAATTCTTCTATTAATAAAGCTAATTCTTCTTTATATTCATCCGTTTCACCTAAATACATGAAAACACTTAAAAATGGTGATTGTCCATTTGTTGTAGTCATAGAATTACATTGATAATTAAATGTCTGTACCGAATCTGATATTTCTTTCATCAAATCTTCTTTAGCAAATTTAATACAATCTTCATCAGAAAAATTTCTGTTATGATATTTATTAAGATAATAATTGTAACTATCTCTTACAAATGGAGCTAAATGAGTTAATGTTATTGTAGCACCACCATATTGAGAACTTGTTACTGCTGTAATAATTTGTGTTGCAATCGTAGTAGCAGTTAAAAGACGATGTGGTTTATCAATTTTTACACCATTAATACAAGTTCCATTTTGTAACATATCTTCAAGATTAATTAAACAACAATTCGTTATTGCATTTTGTGCAAAATAATCAGCATCATGAAAATGTATTATACCATCTTCATGCGCCTGTACTATATCTGGTGGTAATAAATATCTCTTTGTTATGTCTGTACTAAGTATACCAGCCATGTAGTCTCTTTGTGTTGTTAAAAGTCTAGAATTCTTATTCGAATTTTCTTCATTCCAGTATTCACTAACTCCACCTAATAATTCTATAATTTGAGTATCTGTTGTATTACTATTTTCTCTTTGATATTCTTTTACGCTTCTATATCCTTCGTATGCTCTTGCTGTTAATTTTTGTTTTTTAGATATTAATTTATCAAATACAATACTTTCAATATCTGATATACTCAATTCTTTTTTGTCTTTATTTTCTTCATAAATTTCATTTGCTATATTTTCAGCAATTTTAGGCTTAACAATTCCACTTCCGTTTTTCATCGCCTTCATAATAGCATTGTAAATTTTTTGTTTATCAAAATCAACTTCTGTGCAATCTCGTTTAATTACCTTCATAAATTCACCTTATTCTAAACAACTAACAATTTGATATATTTCCTCCCAATTATTAGCTCTTGAAATACCATACTCTGATTCGTTAAAATCTTCATTCCAAGGCTTATTAAGAAGAATACCTTTATAATTGCCATTAATCAAATTAATTTCATAATCGTCTATCAAAACATCTATATTAATAAGTTGTTTGTTTTGAACCTCTCATGGCTAAAGCCACGAGATTCTTGGGAACTCCTTTCTACTGAAA
>JBJFBU010000009.1:0-6639 GCA_051888595.1 Candidatus Gastranaerophilaceae bacterium
CAGCAACACACTTTATATTGAAAAAATATAAAGACCATGGAACAATATTAGCTAAAAAAAATGAAGACGAAAGAGAGATTATAACACCGTGAGCACTCCAATTTCTAAAAAAGTAAGAGATATAAAAAAGTCAGGGATTAGACGTTTTTTTGATATCGTTAGTGAAATGAAAGATGTTATTTCTTTAGGTGTTGGCGAACCTGATTTTGAAACACCGTGGCATATAAGAGAAGAAGGTATTTATGCACTTGAACGTGGAAAAACTTTCTATACTTCTAATGCAGGACTTAAAGATTTGCGTATTGAAATAAATAATTATTTAAAAAGAACGCAGAATATTTCATATAATCCAGACAATGAAATTGTTGTCACTGTTGGTGGTTCTGAAGCTATAGATATTGGACTAAGAGCAATGATAAACGAGGGGGATGAAGTTATTATTCCGCAACCTTCTTATGTTTCTTATGAACCATGTGCAATTTTGGCTGGAGCTAAACCGGTTATAATTGATTTGAAAGCTGAAAATCAATTTAGACTCACAAAAGAAGAATTAATTTCGGCTATTACAGATAAAACAAAAGTCTTAATTCTTCCATTTCCAAATAATCCTACAGGGTCAATTATGGAAAAAGAAGATTTGGAACAAATTGCTGAAGTTTGTATAAAAAATGATATATATGTTATATCAGATGAAATTTATGGTGAATTAACTTACGGCAAAAAACATGTATCTATTGCAAGTATTGCTGGCATGAAAGAACGTACAATATTAATAAATGGGTTTTCAAAAGCTTATGCAATGACAGGTTGGCGTTTAGGTTATGCCTGTGGACCAAAAGAAATTATTGAACAAATGGTTAAAATTCATCAATATGCAATAATGTGTGCTCCAACAACAAGTCAATATTCTGCTATTGAAGCATTGAAAAATGGCGATGAAAATGTCGAAGAAATGCGTCAAAGCTACAATCAACGTCGTAGATTTTTAATGAACGCATTTAAAGAAATGAAAATTGATTGCTTTGAACCTTTTGGTGCATTCTATGTTTTTCCTTGTATAAAAGAGTTTGGTATGACAAGTGAAGAATTTGCTGTTAAATTTTTGGAAGAAGAACATGTTGCTGTTGTCCCTGGGACTGCTTTTGGTGATAGTGGTGAAGGCTTTTTAAGAATTTCTTATGCTTATTCTATTGATAATTTGAAAAAAGCAATGGAGCGATTAAAAACCTTTGTAGAAAAACTTCGTTGTGAAAAAGGTTAAATAAAAAAGTGCGACCGATTTTCTAAATCGGTCGCACTTTTTTATTTACAAGATAAATTATTTTTTATTAGCTCTATCTTGTTCAATGATAAGTTTCAATGCTTCAACAGCAACTTTTACAGAAGAAGAAGTATCTTCACTCATTTTTTGATCCAAGCCAGCAGCTTCTCTTTCTTGATTCCAAATAACATGGAAGCAAGAACCGCAACGGCATTTTAAAGCATCTGCAACAACAAATAGTGCTGCTGATTCCATTTCAGAAGCTTTAACACCAAGTCTTTTCCAAGCTTCCCATTTTTGTAATAATTCATAAGAAACAGGCATTTTTGCTGGACTATGTTGACCATAGAAAGCATCTTTACATTGAACAACACCTGTATGAGTTGTTTTGCCCATAGCTAATGAAGCTTGACGAAGTGCAACTGTAATATCCAAGTTTGCTACAGCTGGATATTCAATAGGTGCATACTCCATAGAAGTATGTTCAAATCTGATAGCACCAGTTGCAACAACGATATCTCCAGATTGAACATTTAAGTCGATACCACCGCAAGTACCTGTTCTAATAAATGTATCAGCACCGATATTGTGTAATTCTTCCATTGCTATTGATGCAGATGGACCACCAATACCAGTAGAGCATACGCTTACTTTTTCACCTAATAGAGTCCCTGTGTAGATATTGTATTCTCTATTTTGTGCTACATGATGAGCATTATCAAAAAGTTTTGCGATAGATTCGCATCTTCCTGGATCTCCAGGTAAAATAACGTAACGACCTACATCACCTTCTGAACAGTGAATGTGAAATTGTTTTTCTAATTCTTGCATAACATCCTTTTCCTAAACTATACTAAGACCATAACTTTTTAATGATTATATCATTTTAAACTTAATTTGCAACCTTTTATTTTTGAATAATAAGTTATGTTAGAATAGTTGTATGAATGAAAATTTTATTAATTTCAAATCTGAAATTTTAGCAATGAAAGACAGTGAAAAAGCAAAGAAATTAATGACTTTTTTTAAAACTAAAAAAGGACAATATGCTTATGGAGATGTCTTTTTAGGTATAAATGTTCCCAAAGTTAGAGAACTTGTTAAAAAATATTATAAACTTCTGTCTTTTGATTATATTGAACCTTTATTAAAGTCTGAATACCATGAAATTAGGTTGGCGAGTTTGTTGATGTTGGTAAAACTTTTCGAAAAAGCTTCAGATAAAGATAGAAAATTGATATTAAATATTTATTTAAACAATTGTAGTTATATAAATAATTGGGATTTAGTTGATTTATCAGCACCAAAAATTGTTGGATTTTATTCATATTTGAATAATTCAGAAGATATTTTGTGGAGATTAGCCAAAAGTAAGCATTTGTGGTCTGAAAGAATTAGCGTAGTAGCTTCATTATACTTGATTAAAAATGATAAATACGACTATGCTCTTAAAGTTTGTAAATTCTTTTTAAATCATAACCATGATTTGATGCATAAAGCTGTAGGCTGGATATTGCGTGAGGTTGGAAAACGTGATGAAAAACTTTTGCTTAAATTTATTGAAGAATATGGAAAATATATGCATAGAACTACATTAAGATATTCTATAGAAAAATTTGACGAGAAAAAAAGAAAAGAGTTTTTAGCAATTAAAAAAGTTAATTGTGAAAATATTTAAAATTTTTGAAAAATTGTTAAAATTTTATTTCTAATAACGTTTATTTATTATATAATTGGAGTAATTTTTTATAGTGTATGGTCTCAAATGATAGGTTTATAGATGATAAAATTTTATTTGAATAAATATATAAATGTTTCGGAAATACAAATTCTTCTGAATATGTTCAGAACTTTTACTGGTATTACTGTTGCATTTGCACTTCAACGTACATTACAAGATGAGGATGATTATTCAAATGAATTTTGTAAGGATTGTATTAAAAAGTCATCAAAGGGAAAAGAGTTGTGTACTAAATGTTTTAGCGAATATGTAAAAGAAATATCAAATACAAAAGAATTTACAGAATTTCACTGTCATGTTGATTTAATTGATTTTGTCGCACCTATAAAAGTTCATGATGAGTTAGCTACATTTTTAGTTGCGGGACAAATTATAGATAAACCCCATGATTTTGAAAAAGCTAGATTATATGCAACGCAACTTGGTATTGATGAAGAAAAATACATTGAAGCATATAAAAAAGTTAGATATCTTAATCCTGAACAAAAGAAAATAGCTATAGATTTGATAAAAGGTTTAGCTTCTTATGTTTCTACAAGGGCAACTGAAAGATATGATAAGATGCATCAACAAAATATTGAAATATTAACAAATTTTGTACTAGATGGAATTGATACATCATTAAGATTAGAAGAATTGTTACATGTTGTTTCAAAAGAGCTTGCAGAGTTGTTTAAAGTATCATCAGTAAAAGTTTTTTCATTTAATAAAAAACTAAAAACATTTAATATTTTGGCAAGTTATAAAACAGGAAATAATGTTCCAGATTTGACAATTACATATGATAATCGAAAATATGTTGAAAAAATTATGGATTATTGGTGTGAAATTGTAGAGCAGGAAGCTGAAAATAAAAGAGTTAAATTTTATGATTTCGAAAAGAACAAAGATTTACCAGATGTCATAAAAAGAATGTACACAGATGCGGGGATATTTAATTGTGCGTGTTTGAAAATTTTAAAAACAGAAGATACATATACTATTTTAGTATTGTTAAGTAGTGAAAGTTCAAGAGAGTGGTCTGCATCAGATACAAAATTTTTGGAATTAATCGCAAAACAAATATCTATAGCATTAAAACAAAAATCATTGAATGATAAACTTGATAAGAATAAAGAATTAGAACGTAATATTTTGGATATATTGAATTTTCCAGTATGGATAAAAGATATAGAAGGTAATTATATTGCGTTAAATAAAGATTTTTGCAAGTATTATAATGTAAAAAATAAAGATGAAATATTGGGCAGAAGTGTTGATAATATTCATCAACCAAGTATTGAAATAAAAATTAAAAACGCTGAAAATTTTGTAAAAACTTCATTAGAAACAAAAATAATAGAAAATGTAAAGGAAGTTGGAAAAGAAAAAATGGTAGATATTCATATTTCACCGGCTTGCCTAAAAGACGGTACTGTTTTTGGTACTATTGGATATATAGTTTAATTGTTTATTTTATATATCTTTAATTTAACAACATTTGATAGATTGTTGAATTTATCGTAGTCAAATACTTTATCTCGTTTTTCAAATTTTATGCAAGTATAGTTTTCGTCTATATATTTTTGAATACGTTTTCCATAAGTAATTCCTAAAAAACTATCAGTGAATACAAAAAATATATATTTGGGTTTTATTGTATCTATGCTCGATATAATAGCTTTCTCTCCATATATATCTATTATATGTTCATTTATTTGATAGTAAAAATTGTTAGACTTTCTATCTGTTATGTAGTTTAAAATCGTTCCTTCTGGTAAGGTCATAATAAAATCATCTTTATTTGTATCCTGTTTTATTACATCTAAAAGTTCATTTATTACTTCTGCATAATCGGTTCTTACATTTAATAATTTAACTTTTTCACTATTTATTTTCTCTGTTGGTATGATTTTTATATTATCATAATAAATTGAACAATATGTGAATGATACAAATATCGCAAAAATTGCGAATGTATTTTGTATTTCGTTTCCTATTTTTGAAAAATTTTTAGGTAAAATTTCGAAAACAACTATGCATAAAATTGCAAAATATAATATTAAATTATAAGTTCCCAAGTTTGAAAGAAAGTTTCCGAAGAAACATCTATTCATTGATATTAATGTCGATAGTATTATTAATAGAAAAATCCATTGGTTTGTTGTTATTGTTTTAAAATTTTCATTTTTAATAACAAATAGATATAAAATATATGAAAATAAAATAAATAAACATAAAAAACTTGCGTATTGAAAATCTCTGTAAATAGAAAAATATGTTAATATTTGAAGACTGAATATTTCATATATGTAAAATAGAGTTGCTACAAATAATGATGTAAACGTAATCCATTTTAAATTTTTGTTCTCAATAAACTTTAAAATAAGTGTTAAAACTATTGAAATAGCTAAAATTTTTGAAAAATTTAGAAAGGCTGTACAAAATATTGAAAGAATACAATAAAAATTTTCGTAAGACACATTATTGCCATATATATTTTTATTAAATTCAATAACTGATGGTGCTGTTAAAAAATTGTAACCAAATTTTAGTATATTTTTAAACGTATTTACATCAAGTCCTTGCAAAAATAAAATTCCAAACAAAAAAATTGAAGGTAATATAATCAAAAACAAGGCGTTTAACTTTTTTGAGAGTGTTTCATTGTTAGTTAAAATAAATGGTATTAATATTATTAAAAATAAGGCATAGTCCAGTTTTGCAGAAATTGATAATCCCATAAAAAGTGCTGATAAATACATATACCAATGATTTTTTTGTTTTAAATAATAGATTAAAAATAAAAGTGCAAGCAAGAAAAAGGACAATGCATAAACAATTGCGTAACTGTATGGGATATAGTAGTTAGAAATATTTCTTGCTGTAAATTTAAATACTAAAATACATAACGGAAGTAGAGTAGCAAAAAAAGATGTTTTTGGTGACGATATGCTTCTTGTAATAAAATAAACACACATTAATATTATTAATGTATTTACGACACCAGCCCAAGCAAGTACATCAACCTTTATGCCAAAAATAAAATACAAAAATGCGTTAAATAAGTATGAAAAAGGTCCATACATGTTTAAGCAATCTTTATAAAGAATTTTTCCATCTAGTACAAGCGTTGGTAAATAAATTTCACGAGTTAAATCTATAAAAACATCACCCCAATTTCCCCAACAAATTGCTGTCAGTGTGGAAAATAGGAAGAATATAATTGAAATGTATATATAATCTAGTTTTGTTATATTTTTCATATTTTTTTAGTAATAATAACAAATATACAATAAAAATTTAATTTTTGCTAAAAATCCTTTTCTTATCCCTAAATTTATCCTTTTTTCTAAAATAATGCCGTGGTTATGGCTCAAATTCCGACAGGGATTGGAATTATGGAAGGATAGAAAAAAGGATAAAAATTTCCGAGGAGTGGAAAAATTTTGTCGAATTAGTAAATTCACATTACATAACAGTTTTTCGGTGTAAAAATTGCACACAACTTGATTTTTCAATAAAATTTTTGGTTGGGGTAGAAACCCCAACCTACAAGCTAATAATTTTTACTTTGTTGTGCAAAATATGCTTTTGGATGATTACAAACAGGACATAACTCAGGAGCTTTTACTCCATAATGAATGTGTCCACAGTT
>JBJFBU010000010.1:0-6611 GCA_051888595.1 Candidatus Gastranaerophilaceae bacterium
TTATCAAAAGATAAGCCTTTTTATTGAAATTATGTTAGTGAAACAAATTCTTCACTAGGCATTCATACCCTTTGCTGCTTTAGCTGCATCTCTTTTATCAAGAGCTTCACAAACTTTAACACCTAATTTGTTAGCAATAGGAGTAACAGCTACTGGAACAAAGAATCTGTTAATTGAAGAACATACAACTAAGTCGATAGCGTTCTTAGCACCAGCTTTTAATGCTGCATTCTTAGCTGCATCGTAGCCTTTAGCAGAGATTGCATTTGCAAATTTATCACAAATGTTAGCTGAAACTTTACCTAAAGCTTTAGATACACCGTAAGTCAACGCAGTTGAAATACCAAAAGTCAAAGCTTGATTTAATGCTGAAGTAATTTTTTCATTTTTAGTTTTTTTGCTATCAGTTAAGTTTTTATAAATATATAAACCTGAAGTAACTGCAGAACTTGCTGTTGATAAGTGAACCATTAAGTTCTTGCTGTTTCCGATTTTTTCCATTCCTTTTACGAAAGCATCACTATTGCCAACTTTGCCTAAGCCTTTAGCAATTGTATCAGATAAACCTGTGAATTGAGGTTGAACTTTTTGAGGAGCTACTGCACCTATTGCTTGAATGTTCATTATTTATTACCTCCTTTGAAGTTATCCAATACAGGACGTTGACTTTGAGCTTGTGCTACTTGAGTTGTTTGTTGTGCTGGTTGTTGTGCAACTGCTTCTTTACCAGCTTTTTTCTTTTTACCAAATAATAAATCACCAACTACATGTGACAATTTTGAAGTTAATAATGCTCTTGGAACTGCTAACAATATATCAGGACCAAATGACAATACTTTTTTAACATTTTTTTCTAATGCTGGATTTTCTCTCATTTTATTAGCTAATTTTGGTAAATACTTATCAGTATCACCCATAACTTTTTTCAAACCTGCTGAAATAGGTTTCATAACTGTTGATGTAATTGCAAAACCAATTACTGCTGATGCAATAGCGTGAGCTGCTGCATTACCTTTATTTTTTTGTGCTTGTTCATCTTTAGCAGGTAATGCCATAATTGCTGCAGGTCTTAAAACACCTGCCATAATTAATGAAGATGCTGCATTAAACGTTGCTGAATTTTCACCAGCGAACTTAGCAACAGCTTCAAATGCTTTGCTACCAACCAATTTATCTACAACACCTGTAAATTGTGGTTGGGCAACTTTTGAAGTAACTCCTATTGGATTGATTGCCATAATTGATACCATTCCTTATTTCACTAACACACCTTATTAAAGTTTCTAAAAAAAAATAATTTGCTATCATGTTAATTTTTAATTTACAATTCTTAACAAAATCAATCTACATTAATAGGTTCTCTTTGTATATTATCAATAGCTTCTCTTGCAGTAAATACAAGTGAATCCTGAATATTATCAATTGTACATAATTGTCTTAAAACATC
The DNA here is from genome assembly GCA_051888595.1 of Candidatus Gastranaerophilaceae bacterium. Lineage (GTDB taxonomy): Bacteria > Cyanobacteriota > Vampirovibrionia > Gastranaerophilales > Gastranaerophilaceae > UBA6984. The sequence goes on from JBJFBU010000010.1 coordinate 1,448, forward strand.
AATTGTTCGTTTAAACACTCTAACAATATCGCCTTCACCAATTTCAACTTCATTAACAATACCATCCCATTCAGCACCATTCACCCACATTTCAATTAATGGAGCAAAGAATGAATTCATATTCATTGGTTCATCAACGCCATTGTTTTTTTGAACTTTATCAACTTTTTTACGAATATTCCTTATCAAATTCAAGGTTTTCCTTACTTTTGGTGATAAAGGAATTTGTGCATAATTATCAAAACGCATTTCTTCTGTTGTTACAGAACAAATTACAGATGCCAATTCTGCTGGTGATAAATCTTCTAATACACCTGAAAATATTATTTCTGCTAAATATAACTCATTTTCAGATCGTATTTGAGATACTGTAATCCCTCTTTCTGTAGGATAATCGTCTTTTATATAACCTAATTCTATTAATGCACCTCTATGATTCAAGAAATTATTCCAGAAAACATCTTTTTGTATTTCAATATCTTTCTCAAGTTTTCTTTGTTTTGCAATGTATCTTTCTAAAACTTCAACATCTTTAACATGCTTTTTATATAGCTTACATCTGTCACAATTATAATCTTGCATTTGATGTAACAGATTCTTAGTAGCTTTTTCAAACTCTAAAAAATCTGATTCAAGCCCACGTTTTTTATTTTTTTCTTGCTTTCTAATAGTTTTACAGGTTTGTCTATTAGCAACATACATATTTTTTAATTTAATGTATTCAAACAAATCAGCATTTGTCAAACCACAATAACATTTAAAAGAATTTAATTCATCAATTGTTGACTGATTTCTTTCTTTTTGTAAAAGCAAAGGAGCCAATCTTGAATTTGAAGAAAAATAACCAAAACTTTTTAAAATAAGCTGTTTTGCCTCGTTCAAATTAAAACGCTGAAGCAAATTCAAAACCATAGAATATCTTGGAGAAAATCTACTTTCTAAGTCATTCGCACCAGACAAAACTAAATCAGCTACATCTTGTGGTGTTTGATAAGGACTACCAACAATAGTTACATATCCTATTTCATCCATACCTCTACGACCAGCACGACCAGACATTTGTAAAAATTCGCTTGCGGTAAGCTGTCTGTGACCACTATCAGTTCTTTTTGTAATTGAAGAAATTACAGTAGAACGTGCAGGCATGTTTATACCTGCTGCAAGTGTTTCTGTTGCAAATACAACTTTTATAAGTCCTTCTTGGAATAGTTTTTCAACTAAAACTTTCCATGCTGGTAGCAAACCGGCATGATGAGAAGCAACTCCACATAGCAAGTATTCTAAATGTTTATTTTTGGCTAAATAATAATTTTCTGCAATATATTCATCAACTATTTTTTTAATTTTTTCTTGTTCTTCTTTTGTTACAAGACATAAATTAGCACATTTTTCCATTTGTTCATCACATTTTTTACGAGAAAACGTAAAATAAATAGCAGGAAGCATATTTTGTTCAGCTAAATTTCTTACAACATTTTTTACCGGACTTTGGGATTTTTTATTCTTATTACGTCCAAATTGTCTTGGTTCTGGTTTAATTTTATTATTTAAAGCACCTGATGGAGTTAAAAGTGGCAACAATTTATAAGGTTGCGAGCTATCATAATAATAAAATCTTAGTGGTACAGGTCTAAAATCAGTATTAACAAGTTCACAAGTAGGATGAACTGAATTAATCCAAGCCGTAAGCTGATCACAATTTGCAACAGTTGCAGAAAGTGCAACAATTTGAACATTTGTTGGACAGTAAATAATGCTTTCTTCCCAAACAGTACCTCTATCTTCATCATTCATGTAATGAACTTCGTCAAGTACAACATATTTTACGTCTTTTAAATTATCCGCAACAGAGCCTAAGTTTGTGCCATAAAGCATGTTTCTAAAAACTTCGGTAGTCATAACGACAATTTGCCCATTTCTATTGATTGAAGTATCTCCAGTAAGCAAACCTACCTTGTCATAACCGTATTTTTTACCAAAATCGTTGTATTTTTGATTAGAAAGTGCCTTTAATGGAGTTGTATAAAAAATTCTCGTACCTTCTTCGAGTGCTCTATGAATGGCATGTTGAGCAATTACAGTTTTACCAGCACCAGTTGGTGCACAAACTACAACACTTTTACCATCATTAATTATATTACATGCTTCTTTTTGAAAATCATCCAATTCAAATGGAAAACCATACGACATTTTAAATACTTCTCCTATCCTTATAAATAGCATAACAGATATTTTTAAGCTTGGCATAATATAAAGTATTTTTTACAATTAAACTGATAAGAAAAAGATACCGCAACAAGTGCGGTATGACACTAAAAATAATAACTACGACATACTTCTATAATTATATTTATATATTCCTAATTTATTTAGAGTTTTTTCTACATCATCATAACAACCTTAATAAAACCCGTAAAAATCAACAGTACTTTCATTATTAAGAATTAGTTCATACTAACATTTATAAAAATTTAAATTTAAAAGGTTTTTACAAGTAAACCTTTTATGTTTATGGGCTGTTATATTATAAAGTAGAATTATTCTATCTTTAATTTTCAAATAACCTTGAGATTCATTGTAATAAATAAAAGGTGTTTTAACATAGACGAAGATGTGGTAAACAAAAAAAAGACCTAACAACAAAGTCCAAAAATAATCAAAATGATTAATATCACTAGTGTTAAGCAAAGCTTTAATCGAAAAATATAAAAGAACGACACCTAAAATAAATATTACAAAAGAAATAATGTTCCACCGACAAAGAGTATGACATGACGGAAAGAACATTATTTCACTATTTTATATTTTATTTTTTAACATTATATTTTATCAAATCCAGTATATTTTCTTAGAACTTCTGGAACGATAATCGTACCGTCTGGTTGTTGGAAGTTTTCAATTATTGCCGCAACAGTTCTGCCAACTGCAAGACCTGAACCATTAATAGTGTGAACAAATCTTGTTTTACCAGTTGATTTTTCTTTGTAACGAATATTTGCACGTCTTGCCTGATAATCTCCAAAGTTAGAACAACTAGAAATTTCTTTATATGCATTATAAGACGGCATCCAAACTTCTAAATCCCAACATTTATTAGCAGAAAAACCGATATCGCCTGTTGATAAAGCAACACGTCTAAATGGAAGATTTAATTTTTTCAACATTTCTTCTGCATCTTCAGTCAACTTTTCATGCTCCATTGGAGAAGATTCTGGAGTACATAATTTAACCATTTCAACCTTATTAAATTGGTGAACTCTGATTAAACCTCTTGTATCTTTACCGGCAGAACCTGCTTCACGTCTAAAACATGGAGTATAAGCAGTCATATATTTTGGTAAATCATCTTCTGATAAAATTTCATTTTGATAAATATTGGTAACTGGAACTTCTGCAGTCGGAATTAAATACAAATCCTCATCAACACATTTATACATATCTTCTTTAAATTTTGGCAATTGTCCTGTGCCTGTCATTGTTGCCGCATTACACATAAATGGCGGAAGAATTTCTTCATACCCTTGATTTTCTGTATGTTCATCTAAAAAGAAGTTTATAACTGCACGTTCTAATTTTGCACCCTTGCCTCTATACAAAGTAAATCTAGATTGAGAAATTTTAACACCACGTTCAAAATCTACTAGATTTTTTTCTTCACACAAATCCCAGTGTGCTTTAAATTCAAAATCAAATTTTGTAGGTTCGCCCCATTTTGAAACTTCAACATTATCTGCATCAGAAGCACCTATCGGAGTTGTTTCATCCGGAATATTTGGTGTATATAATAATAAATTGCGTTGTTTTTCGTCAAGCTCAACTTGTTTTTCTTCTAAAGCTTTTATTTCATCACCTAATTTACGAACATCTTCTTGAATTGCATCAGTATTTTCACCATTTTTTTTCATCATACCAATTTTTTGTGATTCATTTTTACGTTTTGCTCGCAATTCATCAGCTTTAGTTTGAATTTGTCTTCTTTGTTCATCAACCTCTAAAACTGCATCAATAGACAAATCAGGATTACGTCTTTTTAATAATTCATTAATTTTTTCAGGATTTTCTCTAATCAATCTAATGTCTAACATTATAACCTTCTTTCTGTATTCTTATATAATACTAATTTATAAAAAATATGAATAATAATCAAGATAAAAATACACTAATTGATGGTTTTAAGTAGGTGGAAAAATTTATAAAATAAATAAAATATCTAAATGAGATATAAACATCCACTGTTTGGTTGATAACAAACATGGATTTCACATGCATAATAGAGATGTGACTTGGGAGAAAGTAATATGATTAATGGAATAAACAACGATAATAACGAACAAATGATTAACTCAAGACTTGGTGGTCAAAGTGAAGTTTCGCAAGTTGTTACTAATCCAATAGGACGTAATAATCCATACGTTAAAGAAAATAGATATAATTTCATCGATGAAAGTGCTATTTCTGTTGAAGCTTATCAAATTTATCAACACGAGCAAGACGTAAAACATTTTACAAAACTTGCAATGGATGGCATGGATGATACTTCATATAATTTTCAAGTAGAAGCATTGTTTAAACAAGGTGTTGTTGATCCATTCACAGTTGATGACATTGACTTATTAGCTGATAGCTTGTCAAAAAATAAAGATTTCTTAAAGGATATTGAATTTGAAAGATTATAATTTTATAATTAAATTATGATACCTGAGAATTTTGAATTTGGTAACGATGAAATTAAAAATCCAACGCATATTATCAATACTAATGCTGATACTCAAGGTGATTTAGCTAACGTTGCCGGTAAGTTATATAAGAATAAAGAATATGATAAAGCTCTAAAGCTTTATACTGATATGCTTTTATACACTACTGATTCTGACATTTATGTTAGAATGGGTAATTGTTTTGAAAAATTAGGCAAAGGTAAAACGGCAATTGAATATTGGCAAAAAGCAATTGATATAAACCCTATGAATCCTAATGGGTATATTAATACTGCAAATTATTATTTCAATCACAATGAAACAGAAAAAGCTATATCTTTTTGGATAGCATCACTAATTCCAAGACCAGAAAATTCATCCACTAATTACAATTTGGCTGTTGCTTATACTGTAAAAAAAATGCCAATTGAAATTACAACTTATTATGAAAAATATATAAAAGAAGA
>JBJFBU010000011.1:0-6566 GCA_051888595.1 Candidatus Gastranaerophilaceae bacterium
GAAGAATAATAAGAAATCTTTACCAAACATTGAAAAAAATTGTTGAAGAAAAAGATGCAAATAAAGAAGAAAAACAAATTCAAGAAGTTAATGCAGGCATTTATTGTGTAAATTGGAAAAAAGTTAAAAAAGCTTTTTCTGAGTTAAAAAGTAACAATGCACAAGGCGAATACTACTTAACTGATATTATTGCTTGGGGTGTAAAACACAATTTAAGTGTTCAAGCATATACTCTACAAGATAATTCAGAAATTCTTGGTATAAACTCTAAACTTCAACTTGCGGAAGCTTGTAAAATTTTAAATAAAAGAAATTTAACCAAATTGATGGCTAAAGGAGTTACTATAGTTGACCCAGACACAACTTGGATTAGCGTTGATACAGAAATTGGAACTGACACGATTGTTTACCCATCTGTATTCATAAACGGTAAAAATAAAATCGGTTCAAATTGTTCAATAGGACCAATGGCTCATATCAGAGGTAATGTTGAAATTGGTAACCACGTTAGAATAGGAAACTTCGTAGAAGTTAAAAATTCAAAAATTAAAGACAACACAAATATTTCTCACTTAAGCTATGTTGGAGATAGTGAAGTAGGTTCACATGTAAACATCGGTGCTGGCACAATTACAGCAAACTACAATCCTGTAACAAAAGTAAAAAACAAAACTATAATTGGTGATTATGCAAACACAGGTTCTAACTCTGTTCTTGTTGCACCAATTGAATTAGAAGAAGGTGCTTTTGTTGCTGCAGGTTCTGTTGCTAGTAAAAACGTAAAAGCTTGGTCATTAGCGTTAAGCAGAGCACCAATGAAATTATTTGAAAATTGGGTTAAGAAAACAAAATAATAGGGGTAATTATGGCTATAAAACCTTGGACAGAATATTTTTTAGACCTTGCAAAAACTTGTGCTAGTCGTTCTAATTGCATTAGAGCACAAGTTGGTGCTGTAATCGTTGGGGAAGACAAAAAAATTAAGGCAACTGGCTACAACGGTACACCTTCAAAAGTTGAATCTTGTGTAGAAAGAGGTGAATGTTATAGAATCAAAAATAACATTCCATCTGGCACTTGTTATGAAACTTGTCGTTCTATCCACGCTGAACAAAATGCAATTATACAAGCAGGACAAGATAGATGTAAGAATGCAACAATGTACATTTGGGGACACCAAATGATTTGTATTCTTTGCAAAAGGTTTATCGTTCAATCTGGTATAAAAGATGTTTACCTACAAAAAGATGAAAACTCTCCTGTAGTATACGTTACAGTTGATGATATTAGAAAAGAATTAGAAGCTTAATTCAAAATAATATATTCCACAAAACGTCAAAAGTGTGTAATAATCACACTTTTGACGTTTTATTTTTGTAAACTTTTGTAACATGAATGATTTTTTTGTAAAAAATGTGATATTTTGACATTGAAAAGTGGTATTATAATAGTAGGATAACATATTATTTCTTCAAAGAAATAGTAAGATAAAGGACTAAATGAACGACATACAATTTCAGAACGATTTAGACAGATTAATTGACGTACTCCCACCAAAAGTGACAGATTTATTAAATCACGAGTCACTCGCAGATGTAATTGAGCTTGTTTTAGATATTGGGCGACTTCCTGAAATAAGGCACGCAAGCGGAAAGATTGAAAGTTTAAACTGTGAACCGATTGTTTATGCAGATTTGGACTATGTGACTGAAAGAATTCCAGAATTTACGTCAGATAATCGTTCAGGTATCGCTGGTACATTACACAGAATTAGTGCTATAAAAAATCGTCAAGGACGTGTAATTGGCTTAACATGCAGAATTGGTAGAGTTGTTACTGGTACTATTGCTTGTATAAAAGACTTTGTTATGCAAGGTAAAAGCATCTTATTTTTAGGTAAACCAGGGGTAGGTAAAACTACAAAATTAAGAGAAATTTCAAGACTCGTTGCTGATGAATTAGGCAAACGTGTTGTTATCGTTGATACATCAAATGAAATTGCTGGTGATGGTGACACACCTCATCCTGCCATTGGTAAAGCCAGAAGAATGCAAGTTCGCCAACCAGAATTTCAAAAAGATATAATGATTGAAGCAGTTGAAAACCACACTCCAGAAGTTATAGTAGTCGATGAAATTGGTACAGAAGCTGAAGCTCAGGCGGCAAGAACAATTGCAGAACGTGGTGTAATGTTGATTGCTACAGCCCACGGTCAAAGCTTAGAAAATTTAATAAAAAACCCTGCTTTATCTGATTTAGTTGGCGGAATTCAATCTGTAACTTTGGGTGATGACGAAGCAAAAAGAAGAGCTTCTCAAAAAACTGTTTTGGAACGTGAAAAACAACCAACATTCGATATTGTAATTGAAATTATCGATAGAAACACTTTAGCCGTATATAAAAACGCAGCAGAAGCAGTTGACTACATACTAAGAGGTTGGCCAATTCGACCTGAAATAAGAAAAGTTGATAAAACTTATGACAATCAACCTGCAGAAATTAAAATTGAAGAAAATTTAGTTCAAATTCAACCACAAGTTGATAATAATCAAGAAATTGTAGATAAAATTAACGAAGCTGATAGAAAATTAACTCAACAAGATCCATCAGATAGGTTAAAATTCAGTTTTAATAGAAAAGAATATGTAAAAGAAGCTAAAAAATTTAAGAAAATATATTTGTACGCTGTATCAAGGACTATTGTTGAAAAAATCATAGAACGACTTGATTTGAACGCTGAAATTACAAAAAATATTGACGATGCCGATTTAGTTATTGCACACAAAAACTTTGCAAAAGGTGGTGCTAAAATACTAAGCACTGCAAACAATTATAGATTGCAAATTTTCTATGTAAAAACTAATTCTATGGCTCAAATTCAAAAAGTTGTCAAAGAAGCTCTTGATATTCGAGATTCTTCACAAACTCTTCAAGGATATTATGATGATGCTGAAAAAGCCTTAGATGAAGCAAAAATGGCTATAAATAAAATTTTGGCTGGTGCAAAAAACATCGAATTATCACCTCAAAACCAACAAATCAGAAAACTCCAACACGAGCTTGTTGAGCAACATAACCTTGAAAGTGAAAGCATTGGCGAAGGTGAAGATCGTCATTTAAAAATCGTTGGCGGACAAGATTTTAAAGGCTAAATAAGTTTAATTAAAAATTATTTATCAATTCTAATGCATTGGCTAAAGATATCGAAATTATCTTTTCCGTTATCTTGTATTAGTATTTCTCTATACATTGGCTCAGAACCAGAAGCCGCACCTGTTACAATGTGATAAATTCCATTTTTTTCAACTTCAATAACGGAATGATAATGCCCTGCAAAAATGGCTATTACATTATTGTGTTCTGATAAAATTCTATTGTATTGCTCTGGTTTAATTAAGTTGTGATTTGAATTTGGTCGTATATCAACAATCGGAAAATGCTGAATTATTACAACTTTCTTTTTCTTATTTTTATCTAACTGCTTTTCTAGCCAAGCAATTGTATCATTTTTAAAATAGCCATTCGGTGCTGGAATCATTTCTTTTGCACCATCTAGAAAAATGAACACTAAATTGTTTTTCTTTACAACAAAATTAAAACTCGAAAACTTACGCAAGCTAAATTCATTTACAATCTTTAAATATTCATCTTTTGACAAACCACCAGTTCTAAAGCAATCGTGATTACCAATTTCTACATAGTAAGGTACTTTTATTTTTTTTGCCATAGTTAAGAAATCTCTTAAAGTTTCCTTATTTGCAGTATCAATATTGTCACCTGAAAAAGCTACAAAATCTAAATTTTTTGTATTGTTAATTTTATTTATTAAACTATCAAAATTTCTAATTGCAGCTTGAGTTGAGTTAAAGTGAATATCAGTGACTTGAATAAATTTAACATCTTTTGCTTGTGACGGTAAAATCACTGAAAACATCAGCATTATATTTATAATAAATAATTTTAAAATTTTCTTCATAATTTGCGTAACCCTAGATTGTATGATATAACTAAACTAATTATAACACAAGATTTTTAATAATAGGCTAAGGAGAAAAATGGAAAGAATAAAGTTTTATGTTGAAAAACACCCTGATATGTTTTCAATATTGTTGATAGCTGTACTATGCGGAATATTTTTATTTTTTGGATTAAATTTTTATCCGTTAATAGATGTTGATGAAACAAGATATGCTGTTATGGCTAGAGATATGGCAAACTCTAATGATTGGAATGTTTTATTATTAAACTCTGTTCCTTTTTTGGAAAAGCCACCTTTCTATTTTTGGATTGTAGGGCTATCTGTAAAATTATTTGGTAATTTTTCAACATTTGCAGTTAGATTTCCAATTGCATTAATGGCAACATTCTTGATTTTCTACACTTACTTTTTTGGTAAAAAGGTAATTTCTAGAAAATTTGGTTTAATTTCCTCAATTGTACTATTAACAAACGTTTTCTATTTGATTTTTGCACATATTGCAATTTTAGACATGGTTTTAACAGTTTGGATTGCAAGTTCATTATATACAGCATTTTTAGCATTTAATGAAACAAGTAGATTAAAGAAATACTACTGGTGGTTATTCTGGGTATTTGTAGGACTTGGATTTCTAGCTAAAGGTATTTTAGCATTAGCAATACCTATGGTCGTTTTATTTATATATGCATTTTTAACAAAATCACTAAAAGATATGTTTAAACCACTACACTTTTTAGTTGGTTTTGCAATATTTTTACTTATTGCACTGCCATGGCACATTATTATGTATAGAGATTACGGTTTTTATTTTATAAATGAATATTTCATAAAACACCATTTTGCTAGACTAATTGATTCTAACAATATTGGCAGAAAACATTCATTTTTCTATTTTATACCTGTATTTTTAGTAGCATTTATGCCTTGGACTATAATATTTTTTGCGGCAATTATCAAAGACTGCAAAAAATTAATTAATAGATTTGTAAACTCAAAAGGAAATTTGTACAATAAAGTAATGACTTCACTTGTTGTAAAAAATAATACTCAAAAGTTGTTGCTTTTCTCTGCTATATTTTTTGTTGTGGTATTTGGTGTTATGAGTGTTTCGAGCACAAAACTTCCTACATACATATTGCCGGTAATTCCTGCTGCTGCTCTTATTACTGGGTATTTTTGGTGTAATGATTTTGAAAATAATAAAATTGCACTTTCCATATCAACTCATGTTCTATCACTTATATTTATTATTGCATCTATAGGAGCTTCTATAGCTTTAATTTTCTTACCTGAAAACATTTTTGAATTAATTGATTCATTTAAGTATCCTATTTTATTAGGTTGTTCATTCGTTGGTATTTTGCTTTTATTACAATTACAAACAAAGAAAATTATGTCAATATTTTCTGGATATGTTATAACAATGCTGTTTATTATAACATTTGCAGTTACAGGTTTATTTAACATAATTTATTCTGGTGGGGAAAATGAATTAGTTACATTCTCAAAATATGCAAGCACAATGAATACTAGACTTGTTACATTCGATTTTGCAGTAAAACCAAGTGTAAAAATAAATTATGACAAATATGTCTACTTTATAACAGATGACAATTTTGAAGAATTAAATAAATTCTTAACACCAACTAGCTTACCTACATACATTATTACTAAAAATAAACAAGCTATTCAAAACGGATATCAAGAAAAATTAGATAACGAGCTTTGTCTTGTAAAACGAGGAGAAAAATACTCCTTATATATAAATAAAAATTTGCCAGAAAAGCTTAGAGTAAATCCTTTTATTGAAAACTAAGGTTATACCTAAAATTAACACTAAACTCTATTTGTCAACAAAAAATTTGTTATTATTTTACTTAAATTCATTAAATTTTCTTCATTAAGATTGTAAAATTAAATTTAAGGCAATAATAACAAAGGGCATGGGCAATTGTAAATATTATTTCATTTATCTTTACTTGTAAAACATTCGCCAGTTGGCTAGTATATACATGTTGAAAGAAACAAATGGAAAAGATTTAGGGCTACGAAATATAAAAGGGGTGGTGGCGAATTAATAAAAGTTAGAAGTAGAAAAAGGAATTAGATAAAAATTTTAGATTGAAAATGTTTTACGATATACGAAAATAAATATGAAAAAGATTTAATTAAATAAGGAAAAAGGAAATTTATTAATTAGAACTAAACAATCTTGGGAGATTTTGGATAGTTAGGGCTTGTCATAAGACAAGCTTTTTTATTGCAAATTTTAATTAGCAATACTTATGCTATAATTGAAGCGTTATGAAAAAAGAATTAAACAGAGAATCAAAAACAATTATTTCTATGATGTCAGGAACATCGTGTGATTCCATTGATGTTGGCTTATGCTTGGTCAAGCCCGATTTAAGTTGTACTTTATTAGACGGACTAAATTATGAATATCCAAAAGAAATTCGAGAACATATTTTTAAAATTTTTCATAATGGAGCAAAACTTGATGACATTTGTAAAATGAATTTTGTGATAGGAAATTGTTTTGCAAATGCTGCAAATAAAATGATAAAAAAACATGGTATGCCTGACT
>JBJFBU010000012.1:0-6561 GCA_051888595.1 Candidatus Gastranaerophilaceae bacterium
ATCATTTTTAAAGCTTCTTGAAGTGCAAAAATTAAATTTACAGCAGCGGTGTAAGGTGTAGAATTTTCTCTTACAGATTTTCTATGTGCATCCCAGCTGAAATAAAAACTAGGATGTTTGCATTGTTCATGAACCTTCCAAGCTTTTTCATCAGCTACCAAAAATGCTAATCCAGGAGGAATCATAAAACCTTTTTGAGAACCCGATACAAGAACGTTAATGCCCCATTCATCAGGTTTTACTGGCATTGCACCAACGCTTGTTACGCCATCAACAACAGAAATTGCATTTGTTTTATTGATTATTTCACAAATTGTTTTAATATCATTTTTTGCACCAGTTGATGTTTCAGAATGAGTTAGGGTAACTATTTTATAATCCTTTTCTTCTAATTTCTTTTTTACATCTTCTGGATTAATAACTTCTCCGGCTTCAACTTCAATTTTATCAACGTTTGCACCGTATCCAGTAGCTATTTTTGCCCAACGGTTGCCAAAATTACCTAAAACTAAAGATAAAACATTATCACCTTCGTTTACGAGGTTAGATAATGCCGCATCCATTGCTCCAGTTCCGCTAGATGCAAACATAAAGACATCGTTTTTTGTTTGAAAAACGTATTTTAAATTTTCATAAACTTCTTCTAATATTTTTGAGAATTCACTGCTTCTGTGCCCAATAGGATGTTTTGCCATAGCAAGAAGAACACTTTCTGGAATTGGTGTTGGTCCAGGAATCATTAAAAATTGTTTGTTTTTCATATTATCGTCCTTTCAATTGTACTTGATGTAAAATAACTAGTGATAGAAATAAAGGTGGTAGAACAGTTTTAAATAACAATTATTGTTATTTTTCAATCATTTTTCAATAAGGTTGAAAATTTGTCGTAGATGTTTGTCGCCTTTATTTCATTTTCAATATTCGTGATAGAATAATTATATTATGATTTACGGCTTTTTTTCTACAATTTTATTTATCTTAATATTACCATTTTGGCTTGTTGCAGGTTTATTTAAACATAAGTTAATTGCGGGATTTAAAGAAAAATGTGGATTTTTTGATGCTCCTGATTTAAAAGACAGTATTGTTTTTTATGGTGTTTCCGTTGGCGAAATTTTAGCATTGGAAAATCTTATAAAAAAAGCAAAAGAAACATTTGATAACAAAATTGTTGTCTGTACTGGTACTGTTACAGGACAAGAAATTGCAAAGAAAAAATTAGGTGAAGTAGCTGATTTTATTACATATTTCCCTTATGATTTTCCATTTTGCATAGGACATTTTTTGAATAAGGTTAATCCGAAAGTTGTTATAGTTGCAGAAACAGAATTGTGGCCAAATTTTGCAAGATTAGTTAGAAATCGAGATATACATTTGATGATTATAAACGGTCGTATTTCAGATAGAACATATAATTCGTACAAAAAATTATCATTTTTTTTCAAACCAATTTTGCAAAATTATACAAAAATTCTTACTCAGTCAAACAGAGATAACGAAAAACTTATTTCAATTGGGGCAAATCCAGAAACAACTCAAGTTATGGGCAATTTAAAATTTGATATTGCAAGGAAGGATTGTGATTTTAATTTGGGCAATGGTCGTATAATTGTTGCAGGAAGTACTCATACAGGTGAAGATGAAATGTTTATTCCTGTATTTTGCGAGTTGAAACGTGAATTCTCAGATATAAAATTGCTTGTTGCTCCACGTCATCCCGAACGCCAAAATGCGGTCAAAAAATTAATTGAATCTACAGGTTTAAATTGGGGATTGCGTTCAAATAACGATAGTTTTGAAGAAAAAGATATTATAATGCTTGATACAATGGGCGAATTGGGTAAAGCATACGCACTTTGTTACTTTGCATTTATTGGTGGTAGCTTTAACAAAACTGGCGGACATAATCCTCTTGAAGCTACTGTGTTTGAAAAACCAACAATTTCAGGCTCTTGTGTAAGCAATTTTAAAGATATTTATGCTCTTTTAACTCAAAGTGGTGCTTCGAAAATTGTTTCAAACAAAGATGATTTGAAACAATATATGGAAAAATTACTTTCTGATAATCATTTCTACAAAAAATGTTGTTCAGATTGTAAAACTGCTTTTGCAGAAAATAAGGGTGCTTTAGATTATGTAATTGAGGAATTGAAAAATATATTGTAATTCTAAATCTATTGTGATTATAAAACGCCATTGTTTTAAAAAAACAATGGCGTTTTAGCTTGTTTAAATTTACTATATTTAGCACCAAATTTCTTTTAGCAAAGTCCAAAAGCTTTTCTTTAAAAGAGGTTTTATTTTTATTTTAGAGTCTTTTAGTGTTCCGTAGTACAAATCTTCAATAATGCTAATATACATTTTTGTTGCAACTATTACATAATCAGGTTTCAAATCTTTAATTTCATCTGGAGAATAAACTTTATAGCCTAAAAATTCTTCGTTTTCACCGTGTTGCGAAAATTTTCTGTCTGCAATACCAATAACGTTTAAGCCTGAAATGTCAAAATATTTTTGAATTAATTCTAAAAATACACCAGCACCATATAAAATAACAGTTTTGTTTTTTAATTTTTTCACTAATTTTGGTAATGTTTTATCAAAATTAAATTTATAAAGATAATTCAAGTTTGTTTGTTCATCTTTAATTTCTTCGTTAAAAACAGTTCTAACATCTTTATTTTCAATGCATAAGTCATTGAAAACAAAATTTAAAATTGGTTTTGGATTTTCATTTGAAATTAATAAAACATCATAGTCTTCATTTTTAATCTGATTTGGAGCAATTGCACGAATGCCTTCAAATGTTTCAACAGGGTTAGCTTCAAATTTTTTATCTGCAATTGCAACAATATTCAAAATTTCTTTAAAGCAATATTTTTTATTTAATTCTAAAAAACCTTCGCCAGCACCATAAAAAAGTACTTTTTTGCCTCTAATTTCGCCCATTGACCAAAGTAAATCATCATCGAATTTTTTAGATCTTGTTTTTATTTTAAAATACTTGCTTAACATAATATCTCCTTAGTTTATGGTTTTATCTTCTCACATAACAACAAATATTGCAATAATAATAAGTTTTGCAAAGATAAAAAAGATTTTTCTATTGCAATCCAACAGTTTTTTTTATGTCTGTTAAAATGTTTTCAGAAGCATAGTTATTTTTGTAGCCTAAAGTTTTTAAAGCATTCAATCTTTGTTCTTTTAAAAAGTCATTTTCAGGTAATTGGTCTAAAAGTTGAGTTAATTCTTCAATATTTGTTGCTTTATAATAATTTTTGATTACATTATTTACTGTTTCATTAAAAGGTGTAGCGTCCTGTGAAATTAGGTGTATAAGAGGGTTTTCTGTTAAGAAGTATTCACCTAAAAAAGTACTACAATCGGTAATCATCATTTTTGAACGCAAAAATAACTCAAAATAGTCGCCACTTTCGTATTTTAAACCAATTTTATCCCAATCATTGTAGTATTCTTCAACTTCATTTTGTGTCATTAGTTTATTGTCAACGAGAGCCTTAAATAGTAGAGGATGTGGCTTGAATATCCATTTCTTATCGGGATGATTTTTTGCATATTTAAGTAAAAATTTTCCATTCCATTCAAATGTTCCGTAAGCAACACTTTTTTTGCAAACGCTCCAATGAGGTGCGTATATAATGAATTCTTTGTTTAATTCTTTTGCATTTCTAAAGTAATCAAATGATGGTTGACCTGTAACGATAACATTTTTACCGTGATTTTCCATTTTTTCTGTATAAATACTTTTTGAAATATCATCAAATACACAATATTTTTCGATATATTGATGAAATCTTAAGTAATAATCATGTGGTGCTGTTGTTGTAGGAAAATAATATGGAACATAATATGTTAATGCAAATTTCGAGCATACAACAGGACCCTGTGAAGTTTCAACATACCATGGATGTTGGTAAATTATTATATCTGGGTTGAATTTTTTAAACGGTATAAATTTGTCTTTTTTTATATCGTATGCGTATTTTACATTCATCTTTTTGTTTTCAAAGAATTTATAAGTTTTTTGTACATCATTGATTGTTTGAAAACTTGGGTTATCGGTGTTTTTTGCAGAATTTTTTGTAACTAAGATTTCAATATTAAAAGAATCATCTTTTGCCAACAAATCGTACAAAGATTGACATTTCCATTTTGTTTCATCATACACATAAAAAGCAACATTTAGAGGTGATTTCTGTGCTTTTATTCTTAATTTTCTACAAACTTTTTTGTAATTTTTGTCTATATACTTCAAATTTTGTTTTATTTTTAATCTGTAAAAATTATCTTTAAATTTATTTAAAAACGGCAAACTGCCAAATGTTTCATACGGTATATACATAAGTGTATTGTAGCAAATTTAAAAAAAAATACAAATATATTAACCGAGCATTTTTTCAATCATGTTCAAATCATTTTTATGTGTAATTTTTAGGTTTATTTCATCACCTTCAACAATATGAATTGGTGCTAATTTATAACGTAAAATTAATCCGCAATCATCTGTAAAGCTTGCGTTTTCGTCTTTTAGAGCCAATTCGTGTGCTTTTTTGATTAGGTTTGCCCTAAAAGATTGTGGTGTTTGTACTCTTTTTAAAAATTTTCGTTGCGGAATTGCATTAATAATATTTTTTTCATCAACCTGTATAATTGTATCGATTGTATCAATTGCTGTTCCAACAGCATCGTAATTTTTTAAGGCTTCAGTATTGTTATTAATAATTTTTTGAGTAACAAATGCCCTTACTGCATCATGAATTAAAACATTAGAATTTTCTGGAGCTTCACTTGTTCCAATATAAGAACTTTCAACTCGGGTTTTTCCACCATTTAAAAGCTTTGTAACCTTTTTGTATTTATTTTTTTCTAGAATTTTTTCGGCTAAATCTCTAAATTTTGGATTTGTTACCACAAAAATTTCATCGATATTATTGTTCTGTTCAAAAGCATCAATTGAATGTTCAAGCAAAGTTTTGCCTTTGAATTTAAAAAATTGTTTAGGAATCTTTTCTCCAAAACGTTCGCCTGTACCTGATGCTAAAATTATTGCAATGTTTTTCATACTCCACCTGTTGTATTTATTTTATTCTATTATACATTAAATTAAATTTGTGTTATAATAAGTTTGATTTAATCAAAATGAAGGGTAGTAACATGTCATACAAAATTATATCAAAAAAGGAAATTTGTCCTAATCAATACGAAATAACAATAGAAGCACCATTTGTAGTTAGAAATGCAAAAGCTGGTCAATTCATTATATTTAGAGCAACAAAAGATGGAGAAAGAGTTCCATTGACAATTGCCGATGTTGATAAAGAAAATGGTTTATTAACATTGGTGTTTATGGCTGTCGGTTACTCAACAAAACAACTTGCATCTTTAGGTGTTGGTGATGAATTAGAAGATTTAGTAGGTCCATTAGGTCAACCAACTCATATCAAAAAATATGGTACTGTTGTTTGTTTGGCAGGTGGTTATGGTGCTGCACCTTGCTATTTGATTGCAAAAGCTTTCAAAGAAGCTGGTAACAAAGTTTACATGATTATGGGTGCAAGAACAAAAGATTTGATTTTCTGGCAAGATAAAATGAAAGATGCTTGCTCAGAATTGTTTATTACAACAGACGATGGTTCATTAGGCGAAAAAGGCTTTGTAACACAAGTTTTGGAAAGAATAATGAATCAAGAAAAAGTTGATTATGCAATTGCAGTTGGTCCAATGCCAATGATGAGAGCTGTAGCTAATTTAACTAGAGATAAAGGTATTTATACAGAAGCAAGTATGAACCCTATTATGGTTGACGGTACTGGTATGTGTGGTGCTTGTAGAATAACTGTTGGTGGTGAAGTTAAATTTGCTTGTGTTGATGGTCCAGATTTTGATGCACACAAAATTGATTTTGATGAAGTTATCAACAGAACTAAAATCTACAAAGATCAAGAACATAAAAGAGATGAAAACTGCAATTTATTAAAGAAAGGTTAGATTCATGGCAGACAACAAAAATATTCCATTTTGTCCTTTAATGTCAGCTGGAGCTGATTTTGAAAAAGTTTGTACACAAGATGCTTGTGCTTGGTACCTAAAAAATTATAAAATTTGTTCGGTATATATGTTAGCACACAATGCTGCTTTAGACGTTCAAGAAAAACAATCTAAGATGTAGTAATTATGAAAATTGCGGTTTGTGTTAAACAAGTTCCTGATACAGCCGACATAAAATGGACTGAGAATAATACAATTCAACGTGAAGGTGTTGAAAGTGTAATCAATCCGTTTGATACTTATGCAGTTGAATCTGCATTGCGATTAAAAGATAAGTACAAAAATGTAGAAATAAATGCTTTAACAATGGGTCCGCCTCAAGCTGAAGAAATTATAAGAAAAGCAATTTCTTTAGGTGTTGATGGTGGATTTGTTGTTTGTGATAAAAAAATTGCAGGAGCTGACACTTTTGCAACAGGAAAAACTCTTGCGACTGCAATAAAAAAAGTTTTAGGAAATTCTGATATTATTCTTTGCGGTCAATTTGCAATA
>JBJFBU010000013.1:0-6447 GCA_051888595.1 Candidatus Gastranaerophilaceae bacterium
TTTTGATATAATGAATAGTATAGGTAAGTAAACATGAATATATTAAAATCATCATCATTTAAAGTAGGTTTATTGACTCTTATTGCAATAACAATACTAATTTTCACAATTCTATGGGTAAAAGGACGTGCTTTTTCTTCTGCATCTAGAATTGAAGTTCATTTTAAAGACGTAAACGGAATGAGAGCAGGTTCTGGAGTTCAAATGATGGGGCTTCGTGTTGGACAAGTTGAAGAAATCATTCCTGTTGTTAAAAATGAAAATAGTTATGTAAAATTAAAATTTGTTATTACAGAACCTAATATAAAAATTCCAAAAGCATCTTTGATTTCAATTCAACAATCAGGACTTATTGGTGAACAATTTTTAGAAATAACTCCACCAAAAACTAGAACTTTATACTTACCTGTTGTTGGTAAAAATCTTATTTTTAAAGATGATCCTGTTCAAATCAAATTAGACGATAAATTCTATGATGTTGGAAATATTAAAGATACTCGTGTCGTACTAACTTCAACAATTCCTGTTGAATTACAAGACAAAATTAAAACTAACTATGCCTATAAAATTGATTATATTGTTGATTTACCAGGTTTAATTCTTCCTGAGTTTATGAAAGGTAAATTAATTACTGATAATGGTGTAAAAAAAATGAGAATTGCACCTTTGGATGATGTTGTAATATCTTATCCAAAACAAGACTCTCCTTATACTGTTATTGAACCAATGAGAATTTCTGATTTTATGGATTTGCAATACAAAGCTGCAGCTTCATTAACAGAAACTAATCAAAAAATTAATGACTTACTTTCGGATAAAGTTATTGCTGATTTAAAACAATCAGTTGTTAATATTAATGCTTTAACTGCACAAGCGACAACTACAATGGAAAAAGCGGAAAAATTAATAGATTCATCTAATGAAGACTTGAATCAAATGATGAAAATGTTGGATAACTTTACCAAAAACTTCGATAAAATTACAAAACTTGCTGATAATGTTGTTGGCGATCCTCAATTTAAACCAACTTTATTTGAAGCAACTAAAGCCGCAACAAAATTAACTAATAATTTAAACAAAATATTGGATAAAACAGATGCTCAACAACTTGCTTCTGATATTAATGCTATCGTTTCGAATGTTAATGAAATTAGTGCATCTGTAAATATGATGACAAAAGATAAAGCTTTAAAAACAAAAGTTTTTGAAACAGTTGATAATGTAAATAAAGCCATGATTAATTTATCTAATGCATTAGAAGTTGTAAATTCTATGGATACAAAAGACAAAGCTCAATTAAACCAAACTCTTAATAATGTTGCTATCTCAGCTTGCAATTTAAGAAAATTTACAGACAAATTGAACAAACGCTTCTTGTTATTTAGATTAATGTTCTAAAATATAATTATGAATTTAAAAAGTGAAATTACAAAAATACATTATAATAGAGAATCCAAAAGTTTACTAATTCCATTTTTGGATTTTCTTGCATTTTTTTATAGCAAAATTACTCAGATTAGAAATTACTTGTATGACAAAAACATTTTAAAATCTGAAAAAGTTAATGCCTATGTGATTGCAGTTGGAAATCTTACAACTGGTGGTGTTGGTAAAACTCCTGTTGTTGCTGAAATCGCAAAATATTACATAAATAAAGGCAAAAAAGTTGCTATTATATCAAGAGGTTATGGTGGAAAATTATCTAACAAAGAACCTCGATTTGTATCATTAAATGGACAAATAATGCATACAGCAGAAGAAATTGGTGATGAACCTTATTGGTTTGCAGAAAATATTCCAGAGGCAAGCGTTTTAACTTGTTCTAGCAGAGTGAAAGCTGCCAAAAAAGCTATACAACATATAAAACCAGATATTATTATTCTTGATGATGCGTTTCAACATAGAAAAATCCAAAGAGATTTAAACATTGTTCTTGTTGATAGTAAAAAGTTATTCGGAAATGGAAAACACCTTCCTGCCGGCCCATTAAGAGAAGATTTGAACAATCTAAAAAGAGCTGATAGATTAATTGTAATGAACAAGTCTGGAGAAGATGTTGATTTAAAGATATTTAAGAATTTCTTTGCATCTGAAAAAACTACTCTTTGTAAAGTTATACCTAGTTACACATACAATATTAAAACTACAGAAATTTTACCTTTAAAATCTGAAGTTACAGCAATTTGTGCAATTGGACAGCCAGAACAATTCTATAACTTTGTAAGACAAAAATTTAATCTAAAAAAGACTATAACATTTGATGACCACCATCAATATCAAAAAAAAGATATTTCAAAAATATCTGGAAACATTATAACAACAGAAAAAGATGCGGTGAAACTTTCTGCTTTCGATTTTGATAATATTTATGCACTAAAACTAAAATTAGATTTGAATATTGAAAGAATTCTTAAATGTCAAAAATTGATAATATAGTACAAACTCTAAAAAATGCAAATCAACCCAAAAGCGATTTCGTAAAACTAATGGATTCTTTTGATAATCCTTATTTAGTTTTAATCGCCTGCATTTTAAGCCTTAGAACCAATGATAAAACAACTTATCCCGCAACACTTAGAATGTTAGAATTAGCAAAAACACCTCAAGAAATGATAAACGTAAACGCTAATGATTTAGAAAAAGCTATTTATCCAGTAGGTTTTTACACAAACAAAGCAAAACAAATAATTCAACTATCAAAAAAAATTGTTGAAAACTACAATGGACAAGTACCTTGTGATATTGACGAATTGTGTAAATTTAATGGAGTCGGCAGAAAAACTGCAAATTTAGTAGTTTCTAGAGGCTTTAATAAACCCGCAATATGTGTTGACGTTCATGTTCATAGAATTTTTAATCGACTTGGATATGTAAAAACAAAAACTCCTGAAGAAACTGAATTTGCACTCAGGGAAAAACTTCCACAAAAATATTGGATAGATATAAATACTCTTATCGTTACGCATGGACAAAATGTTTGCAAACCCCAAAAACCAGATTGTGCAAACTGTCCAATTGAAAAATTTTGCGAAAAACTAATTTAACTTTCCACCATAAATGTAGTAATAATATGAACAAGATAGCCCTTTACCTTTTTTAGAGCAATCATATTTTAGCATATTTTCATCTAAAGTTTTTCCAATAGGTTCCAATTTATCAACATAAATATTTACACCAAAAATATCATATCCCCATTTATTTGGTTTTTTATACCCATTCAAATCATAAGATAATATAGCAACCGGAGATTTAAAATTTTTTTTTGTTTTTGAAACATTTAACCACTTCAAACCAATAATATTTCCACCACTTGTCGTGTGCAAATTAGTTATATAGTAAATATCATCAGGTTTTACATCTTTACCATTCAAAAACTTAACCCTGTAATCTTTTACGTCAACAGAATCTTGCATTCTAAAATATGGATTTAGCAAATCATAAAGAAATTTTTCTCTTTGTTCATCATTTTTTGCTAACTTAAACGTATTTACATCTATGTCATTGGATTGAGCTTTTACAGCCAAAAATACATATTCAATATTTCTATAAACATGTTTCCATTGCGAAATTACATTTAATTTTTTGTTATCCTCAACCAAGTTTGGAACAACAATCGCAACAGTTAGCAATACCAAAAATAAAACAACAGATATTTCAACTAAAGTAAATGCTTTTTTCTTCATTTTTACCTCTATGCCATGTCCAATCGTTTTTTCTCTTGAATTAATTTATCATAAATCCATTCTGGTATAAAATGTTTGCCCAAAAGAATTTGACCATTTAAAAGGCTTGGAGCATGAAAATCTGAGCCACCTGTAACAATAACTCCTAATTTTTCAGCCATAGATGAAAAATATTCAACCAATGCTGGTGAGTGTTTTCTATGATAAGCTTCGATACCTCTTAGTCCATAAGCCATCAAATCTTTTATTAAAGTTTCAGCTATATCTATGTCATAAGGGTGTGCAATAACAGGTATCCCACCAGCATCATAAATAACTTCAACCGCATCTTGAGGAGATACTGTTTTTCTTTGAACATATACTGGTGATTTATCATTTATATATTTGTTATAAGCTTCAATTACACTTGCTGTACCTCCTGCAGAAGTTATTGCTTTTGCAATATGAGGTCGCCCAATACTGCCACCTTCAGCAACTTGTGATTTAATCATATCAAATGTAATTTTTATACCTTCTTTTTTGTCTAAAAGGTCTATGATTTCCATAGTTTGGTCAATTCTAGCCTGTTGTTGAAGCTTTAATACTTTTTGAAAATCACTATTTTCTGGATTCATAAAATATCCTAAAATATGAACTTCATAGTTTTTATATAAAGTATTTACTTCAACACCTTGAATAATCTCAAGACTATCTTGTTTACCAATTTTTTCTAAATATTTTTGAGCACTATCATAAGATAAGATATTGTCATGATCAGTTAAAGCAATAGCGTCTAATCCAGCATCTAAAGCTGTATCCACAATCTTTTCTGGAGTAAAAACGCCATCTGAATAATTTGTGTGAACATGAAAATCTGCTTTTTTCATCTTCTACACCTCCAATCAGGACTTTTCTTTATCAAAGTCTACCTCC
This sequence comes from Candidatus Gastranaerophilaceae bacterium, assembly GCA_051888595.1. Taxonomy (GTDB): domain Bacteria; phylum Cyanobacteriota; class Vampirovibrionia; order Gastranaerophilales; family Gastranaerophilaceae; genus UBA6984. The sequence goes on from JBJFBU010000013.1 coordinate 4,596, forward strand.
GTTTCATTATTTTCATATACTATTTTTTTATTAATTCTTTTAATTTCAGTTGCGTTACCATTTAAAACGTTTAAAGTAACCTCAACTGCATTCACAATTGCAACATTATCTTGTGCAACCTCAAAACGTTCCGGCATACAAGTAGTCATTCTTGCAAGTGATGTTGAATATTCCATTCCAATTATACTATTTTCAGCACCACAAAAACCTGCATCAGTTATATATGCCATACCATTCATAATTCTTTCATCTGCTGTTTGTATATGTGTATGTGTACCAAAAAATGCACTTACACCAAAATCAGCACAAAATCTTCCAAAACAAAGTTTTTCGGCAGTTGCTTCTGCATGAAAATCAACCACAATGTTAGGAGTAATCTCTTTAATTTCTTTTATGTTTTCTTCAATTATTTTCCACTGCGAATCCATTGGTTGCATAAATACTCTGCCTAAAAAATTCATCACGCAAATTTTATTTTCACCAATATCAAAAATTCTATAGCCAACGCCTCTTGTACCTTCTGGATAATTCATAGGTCTTACAAGCTTATCGGCCGTATCAATATAGTTAAAAATCTCTTTTTTATCCCAAATATGATTTCCAGAAGTAAAACAATTAATACCTGCATCACTAAGTTGATTGTAATTTTTTTGAGTTAAACCAAAGCCATGAGATGCATTTTCAGCATTCAAAATTATAAAATCATATTTTGATTTATTCTCGGCTAAATAGTCGGTAACCGCATTTCTGCCTATTTTACCGACTACATCGCCAAAAAATAAAATTTTAATGAGTTGTTGCATTTATTTGCATACCTCTGTTTTTATTTTGCAATTTCTGTTGTTCTAAATTCTCTAACAACAGTAACACGAATTTGTCCTGGATAATCTAATTCGTCTTCAATACGTTTTGCAATATCTCTTGCTAATTTTTGAGAAGCTAAATCATCAAATTGTTCAGATTCAACAATTACACGAACCTCTCTACCTGCTTGAACCGCAAATGATTGCTTAATACCTTTAAAACTATTTACAATTTCTTCAATTTTTTGAAGACGTTTGATATAAATTTCTAAAGTATCACGTCTTGCACCAGGACGACCTGCAGAAATTGCATCTGCCAATTTTACTAACACTGCTTCAATAGTATTTGCTGTAACATCATCATGGTGAGCTTCAATTGCATGAATAATTTCCATTTTTTCGCCATATCTATTCGCAATTTCAACACCTAATTGAATGTGTGTACCTTCTTGTGTTTGGTCAACAGCTTTACCAATATCATGTAATAAACCTGCACGTTTCGCCACATAAACATTTGCACCCAATTCTGCAGCTAACATGCCAGCAATATGACCAACTTCAAGTGAATGTTTCAAAACATTTTGACCATAACTTGTTCTGTAGTACAATCGACCCAAAGTTTTAAGAAGTTCTTTATTCAACCCCATTATACCCATATCTAATGCGGCATTTTCACCTTCTGTTAAAATTTTCTTTTCAACTTCATCTTTTGCTTTTGCTACCATTTCTTCAATTCTAACAGGATGAATACGACCATCAGAAATAAGTTTTTCTAATGCTAATTTCGCAATTTCACGACGTACTGGATCAAAACTAGATAATACAACAGCTTCAGGAGTATCATCAATAATCAAATCAACACCAGTTAATGTTTCTAGTGTTCTAATATTACGTCCTTCACGACCAATAATACGACCCTTCATTTCATCATTTGGTAATGAAACAACTGATACTGTACTTTCTACAACTTGATCCATGCAACAACGTTGCATTGTAGTTGTCAAAATTTCTTGAGATTGTTCTAAAGCTTTTTCTTTAATTTTTGCTTC
>JBJFBU010000014.1:0-6426 GCA_051888595.1 Candidatus Gastranaerophilaceae bacterium
TCTTAAAATTTTGTTTTTACTGTCGATAATAACTAATCCATCAGAAAGAGAATTGATAATGGCTTCTAAAAATTTATTTTGATGAACAAGTTCCATTTGTTGTTGAGATACAGCTTTTTCTTTTGTTTTTAACGTATCAATAAGCTGATTTACGCTTTCAGTCAGTGTTTCATAAGATTCAGGATTGACACTTTTTATTTCTTTCATCTTCTTTTCAAGATCACCGTATCTCACTGAGTTGATTGTTTCATTTACAGTGCCCAAGTAATCATTCATTTTTAGCCAACGTTTTGTTGATTTTCTTGAAACGACCCAAAGCATTAGAAATATGAATATTACAAATAAATTTACAGCATACCACAACATTTTTAGTTACCTTTGTTTTTTTTGTATATTTATGCTACTATATTCATAATTCAAATTCAATATTTTTATGAGGCTTATATGAAAAATTTTTATTCACTGATTATATCACTACTATTTATTTCAACGCCTGCATATGCATCAGCGTATTTGCCTGCAAGTGTAAAACAAGCTTTGAAACAATCTACAGATGTTAATTATTTATCTGTATTAGTTTCTTTAGGTGTTGTAATTTTATTGATATATTTGACAGGTATAATTTATGCAAAATTGAATATTCTTGGTCAAAAAACTGCAAAAATGCAGTATAAGGGGTTGGAAGATCCAAGAATTGTTATTCATTCTACAACTCCTATTGGTCCAAACAAAAATTTGATGATAATAGAAGTTTCTGGGAAAAAATTATTAATTGGTTCAACAAATGAATCAATTAATTTGATAAAGGATTTAGATGAAACAGTTTCTGAAGAAAAAGAAATTCAAAATACAAATGAGCTTTCAAGCTCTTTGCCTTTAGATAAAATTTATCCAAAAATTGAAGAGGACGAAAAAGAAATTAATATTGAAGACAATAGTGATATTGGAAAGCCAGTAAATGAAGATCCAAAATATAATACAGAAGAATTTGGTTTATACAAAAAGTACTTGTAAAATTTGAAAGGCAAATATGTCAAATACAGTAAAAATAGCAAATAAATTTATCGGGGATGGTCATCCTTGTTTTATAACTGCAGAAATAGGTATTAATCATAATGGAGATATCAATTTAGCCAAAAAATTAATAGATTTGGCTTCAATGGTTGGCTGTGATGCAGTAAAATTTCAAAAAAGAACTGTTGATGTTGTTTATACACAAGAAGAATTAGCAAAAGAAAGAATTAGCGTTTTTGGAAACACTAATGGTGATTTAAAAAGAGGCTTAGAATTTGGACAAAAAGAGTATGAAATAATTGATAAATACTGTAAAGAAAAAAATATTATCTGGTATGCTTCTTGTTGGGACGAGGGTTCTGTTGATTTTATAGAACAATTTAATCCTCCTTGCTACAAGATTGCATCGGCATCTTTAACAGATGATAATTTATTAAAATATACTAAAAAAACAGGAAAACCGATATTTTTAGCTACTGGCATGAGTACATTAGAACAAATTGATCATGCTGTAGATGTTTTAGGTACAGACAATTTAATTATATATCACTGTACTTCAACTTATCCAACAGAGCTTAATGAAATCAATTTGAAGGTTATACCAGAATTAAAAAAACGTTACGCCTGTCCTGTAGGTTTTTCAGGTCATGAAAAAGGCATTGTTCCATCAATAGTTTCTGCTGTTATTGGTGCAAATGCAGTTGAAAGACATATTACTGTGGACAGAACTCTTTGGGGGTCTGATCAGGCTGCAAGTCTTGAGTATAACGGTATATATAGAGTCGTAAGAGATATTCATCAAATAGATAAAATTCTTGGTGACGGAATAAAAAAAGTTTACGATAGTGAATTACCTATTATTAAAAAATTGAGAAGGGTATAGTATGAAATTGCCAAATTCAATAAAAATGGTTGTGTCTGATTTTGATGGAATATTTACAGATAATTCAATTTATATTAACCCAGATAAAACTATTTCAAGAAAAGTTAATTTCAAAGATATAATGGGTGTTTCATTGCTATGTAAAAATGGTTATAAGGTTGCTTTTATCTCTGGAGAAAAGAATTCAGCAATAGAATTAATTGCTGAAAAATTTCATTTACAAGAAATACATCAAGATATAAGAAATAAACTAACAGTTTTAAAAGAAATATTAGAAAGAAATAATTTAACACCTGAAGAAATTCTTTATATTGGTGACGATGTAAATGATATTGAATGTTTAGAGTATGCAAAGACGAAAATTACAGTGCAAAATGCTAACAAAAAAGTCAAAAAAATTAAAGATATTCAAATAACAGAATCTTACGGTGGCGACGGTGCTTTTAGAGAAGTAGTTGACACTCTGTTAGAAAATTAAAGTGAGCTTGCAAAACACATAATTTGTTGTATTATTGTTATCGAAATCTAAAAATATAGGGATAATATGAAAGATATAATTGTTCAAAAATTTGGCGGTACTTCGGTCGCTGATACAGATAAGATAAAAAATGTAGCTAAATCAGTAATAAGAGAGAAAAAACTTGGTAATGATGTAGTAGTTGTTGTTTCTGCTATGGGACATACTACAGATTACCTTATGAAAATGGCAAAGGAAATAAGTGATGTACCTTCATCTAGAGAATTAGATATGCTTCTTTCAACTGGTGAAGGTGTATCTATAGCATTATTATCAATGGCGATTCAAGCTCAAGGATATGATGCTGTTAGTATGAATGCTATGCAAATAGGTATTATTACGGAAAATGTTTATAATAAAGCAAGAATTATAAATATCGAAACTGATAAATTAAACAAACATTTGGAAGAAGGTAAGATAATTGTTGTTGCAGGATTTCAGGGTGTAACAACAGATGGTGAAATTACTACACTAGGTCGAGGTGGGTCTGATACTTCAGCTGTAGCAGTTGCGGCTGCATTAAAAGCTAAAAGATGTGATATATATACAGATGTTGAAGGAGTTTATACAACTGACCCTAGAATTGTTCCAAATGCATCAAAGTTAGAGGAAGTAACTTATGATGAAATGCTTGAACTTGCGAGTGTTGGTGCAAATGTATTACATCCACGTTCTGTGGAAACTGCAAAACAATTTAATGTACCTATGCGAGTTAGAAGTAGTTTTAATTTAGATAATTTAGGAACTTTGATAAAAGGAGATTATGATATGGAAATATGCAGACCTGTAACAGGAGTTGCAGTCGATATGTCTAAAGTAAGAATAGTTGTTTGTGACGTACCTGATGAGCCAGGTGTTGCAGCTAAAATATTTACAACTCTTGCAGACGAACATATTTCTGTAGACACAATCATTCAATCTTATGCACGCTTACACAACAATACTAATGATATTGCTTTTACAATTAACAAATTGGATTTGCCAAGGGCAATGGAATTATTTGAAAGAATAAGCAATTATATAAAAGCGGATAAAATTCATATTGATGATAATATTGCTAAACTTTCAATTGTTGGAGCAGGTATGGTAGACAGACCTGGGGTTGCAGCAACTATGTTTGATACTCTTGCAAATTTGAATATTAATATAAAGATGATTTCAACTAGTGAAGTTAAAATAAGTTGCCTTGTAGATGCTGATGTAGCAAATGAAGCATTGAAGGCTTTGCACAAGGCTTTTAACTTGGGTTGTGATGTTATAGCTACAGTAAAAGGTGATTTACCAAATATTTAAGGATTTTTAACGATGGAAAATGAACAAAATAGTCAAATTATAGAAGATTCAAATAATAGCATTAATGAGATTTCTTTAACTAAAAAAATTTTAATAGGTGTTATTTCATTTATTGGTTTATTGACAACTGTCAAATTGGCTATTATCTACTATAATGCAAACTTTATACCAAATGCTCCTGCTAGTTTTTGTAGTATAAATGAATTTGTAGATTGTGATTCAGTGGCAAAAACAGCAGATTCTCAGTTTTTTGGTATTCCTCTTGCATTATGGGGAATGTTTTTATACTTGTTCATAGGTTTAATGATGATTTCAAAGAAATTATCTAAATTTAAAATTTTTAGATTTTTAGAAGTCTTTAAAAATCCTTACGTTTATATTTCAGCATTGGGAATTATTTCTTTTACAATTTCGATGATTTTACTTTGCGTGAGCCTATTTGCGATAAAGAAAATTTGTATTTTATGCTTGCTTACTTATATTTTAGACCTTTTAATTGGTTTGTTGGCTATTAATTATTCTAAAAACTGGTTTGTTAATATTTTTAAAACATCTTTTTTTGATTTTATAGATGCTTTAAAAATTAAAAAATATTTAATTGCATTTATTGTTGTGGCTTTATGTGCAGTAGGTGTATTAACTTATACATCTGTTTCTTATAAATTAGCACCACAAGTTAAACGTATAAATAGCATAAAAAAATTCGTTAAAATTAATGAAAAACATGAAAATCCATATAAAATTACTGGAAATATACTTGGTGATGAAAATGGAAAAGTTGAATTAGTTGTTATTTCTGACTTCAGATGTCCAATTTGTCAGGTTTACAACATAATTATTCATAAGGTTATAAGTGAACTAGATAATGTGAAAGTCGTTCATCATCAATATCCATTGGATCAAGATTGTAACAAATATTTAAAATCACAAATGCACCCTGGAGCTTGTGCCTTGGCAAAATATGCTATTGCTGCAGAAAAACAAGGTAATTATTGGGGATTAGCCTCTGAATTCTATACAAGACAACCATTAACAGATTTTGATGTTTGGATGATAGCAATGAACGTTGGATTAAATGTTGATAAATTGAAAATGGATGTAATGAGTGATGAAACAGACAAAATTTTAATGGATGATATAGATTATTCAGCATTCAAAGGTGTGCAAGGAACACCTGCAATATCAATTAATGGTTCTAAGATTAGAATGGGTGTAATACCAGATTACGAGTTAAAACAACTTTTATTAAATGCAGGTGCAACAAAAAAATCAAATGCAAAATAAAGTTTTATTACATGCTTGTTGCGGAATATGTTCAGCGTTTCCAATTTTAAGTTTAAGAGAATTGGGTTACGAACCTGTTGTTTTCTTTTACAACCCGAATATTTTTCCAGAAGAAGAATATTTAAAACGTTTAGAGATGGAACAACTACTTTGTAAATACTATAATTGCGAATTAATTGTTGCTGATTACATTCAAAAGGAGTACTTTAGTAAGGTTAAAGGATTAGAAAATGAACCTGAACGAGGCAAAAGATGTGACATTTGTTTTGAATTACGCCTAGAAAAAACAGCACTAAAAGCAAAAGAAATGGGGATAAGTGACTTTACAACGTCAATCGTAATAAGCCCACATAAAAATTTTAAACAACTTTCGGCTATAGGTACAAAAGTTGCTCAAAAATATGGTATAAATTATTTGTCAATTGATTTTAAAAAGAAAGATGGATTTTTAAAAACAAATAAGATATCAAAAGAATTAAATTTGTATAGACAAAATTATTGTGGTTGTAAATTTAGTATGAGAAAGGACTAAGCATGGAATGTAAAAAAGATGAGAATAAAATAGGTTGTACTTGTACACATACATCTTGTAAAAATAGAGGTGTGTGCTGTGAATGTGTACGTTCTCATAGAGAAAAGGGAGAAATTCCTGGATGCTTTTTTACTGCTGCAGGAGAAGCTACTAATGATAGGTCTATAGAAAACTTTGTAAAGGTAATGTCAAAAAAAATTTAGCATGAAAAATTGGATTTTAACTTTAATAGTTATATTTTTGTTACAGAATATTTGTTTTGCAAAACTTGCGGATGAAATTTTTTCAGGAATTTCGCAAGAACAACAAATATATTATTCAGTGTGCTCAAATAAATGGTTTTATCAAGAGCCCAAACAGCGTAATAAATGTAAGATTCCCGTAATTAGAGATGTTTTTGAGTCGGATGATATTGAATATTCAAATTTTGTAGATGAAAATGGTGATACTTTGTTTACCCCATCTGGTTCGACTTATGAATTTATTTACAATGGTCATTTGATTACATATCATGAAAATGATATAAAATTTTTTGAAAGAATTTTTAGTAAAAAAAATAGAAAATTTATTGAAATTCCAGTAAAAGAGAGTGTTATAAAAAATATATTAGGAAATCCTAAAATAATTTATATTTCTGATTTTAATGATAAAAACGAAGTAACAATAAGAAAAAATCCATTCAAACGAAAAAATTATTTAATATTAAATGATACAGATAAATATTTTTATGGATATGATTTGCAAACTGCAAATAAAAATAGTATTTTAAAAACATTATTTTTTATAAAAAAAAGCGGAAATGTTGAATTTTCTCATTATTTAGGTGATGAAAATAGATATCCAATTTACAAAATAAATTTTAAATTTGGTTTAAATTTTTAAAAATTTTGTACAAGTTTTGTA
>JBJFBU010000015.1:0-6361 GCA_051888595.1 Candidatus Gastranaerophilaceae bacterium
TATTATTTCCAATTGACACTACATTTTTGGGAATTAAAAATGTATCTAAAATACTATTTTGTATCTCTAGTTGATAGATATTTTTTTGCAATAGTATCATTATTATCTATTGATACAGCTCCACTTGCATCAACATAGAAGTTGAATATATCTGGCTGTTTGCTTGAAGCATAAGTTTTGTTTGGACCTTTTGAGTTGCCGTTTAAATCAACTGTAATAACAGCATTTTTCTTTGAAGTATCAGAAAAATTATCTGTTACTTCCCAATATATTCCATCAGGAGTTTTAAACGTATAAGCGTTAGTTTCTTTTTTTGTCATTGAACCCTTTTTAGCCATTTTGCTTGCAAAGTTATAAGCAAACTTATCGGTTGAGGTGTAGCCTGTTGCACTTCCATAAACAGTTGTATCAAGGAATGTCTCATCTCTAGATACGGTACTTACTCCGTTTGATGATGTTGATGTTTTAGCACTTACACCTCCAGATGAAACGGAAGGTGCTGATATTAGCTCGTCTGTAGAATCTATAAATGAATCATTATAAGAATACTGTGGTTTTGTTGTGTTTGTTGTTGTTGCACTAAGTGTTGAAAGTGTTTCAATATATCTAAATGCAGTTGAAACAACAGAAGGATATAACTCTTCATCATTTGCAAGCATTGAAACTACAGATAAAGTTGTAGAATATGCTTTTCGTAACATCATCGCTGTTTTATCTGGTTTTAGTCCAGAAATACTTTCCATTGTGATTGTTCCAATAATTCCGACTACAATCATCATGATTAAAACTTCAGCAAGTGTAAATGCTTTATTTTTCATTGTTAAAATCTCCTCAATATATTGTAATTATAGCATATTGGAGAATAGACTTGCAATATTTTTATTTTTATATTAACATTAGTTAATAAAGTCATGTGAATATCGTTTATAGACTTTTAATATGCAGTTTACCAACACTAGGGAAATTATTATGATAAAAAAAACAGTAATACTATTAACAGCTTTAATTTTATTCTGTCAAAATGTATTAGCTTCAGGTGTTACAGAAAATGAAGTGAAAGCAACTATCGTAAAACATTCAATTGAATTAGGTATTGAACCTGCTTTAGCATTAAGCTTAGCAAAGACAGAATCTAAATTTAGACACAATGTAAAAAGCCCTTATGGTGCAGTAGGCGTTTTTCAATTAATGCCTTCAACTGCGAAAAGATTAGGTGTTAATCCATATTATTTGAGTGACAACATAAGAGGTGGTTTGATGTACTACAAGATGTTGTACAAAATGTTTGGGTCTACAGAGTTAGCTCTTGCCGCATATAATGCAGGTCCAGTTGCAGTATCTAAATCAAAATCTGTTCCACCTGTTAGTAAAAATTTTGTAAATACTATAATGGCAGATTACAATTATTACAAGAAAAATCCAGATCAATCAATAATTCAAGCTTCAAGAAAAGCTCCAAAAGCTAATAAGTTACCAAAACCTTCTGTTTCTATGAAGCCTTCTGTGAGAACATCTCCAATATCATCTCATGATGGTAGTGCAGGTTTAACTAAACATTCTATTCAAATGATTGATATTAATTCATCTAAAACAACCAAGGATTCTCTTATATAATGCCTTGTTTACAAAAATTTACATTACATTTTTGTTTGTTTAAGGTATTATAGGTTTGTAGGTGAGAGGTTTGAATGTTTAATGTAACTAAAACACACGAAATAACTGTCGATACTGTTATTCTTACAATTAAGAATAATGCACTTCAAGTTCTATTAGTTAAACGTCTAAAAGAACCATTTATCGACAAATGGGCTATCCCAGGTGATTATGTTCGTATGTCAGAAAACCTTGAACAAGCTGCTGTTAGAATTTTGAAAGAAAAAACTAACGTTGAAAATGTATATTTAGAACAGTTATATACATTTGGCGACCCTCTTCGTCACCCTGACGCTCGTGTTATTACTTGCGTTTACTATGCACTTGTACGTTACGAAGATGTAAAAGTTTTGGATTCTGATGATGTTGCTTGGCATCCTGTTGATCAAATGCCATCTTTAGCATTTGACCACAAAGAAATTATTAATTACGCAAGAGCTAGAATAAGATTGTCTTTGCAAACTTGTCCTGTTGCTTACCAATTGTTAAAAGAAAAATTTACGCTTACTGAAATGCAAAGAGTTTATGAACTTATTATGGGTAAGGAATTGGATAAACGTAATTTTAGAAAAAAAGTTTTAGGTACAGAAGGTCTTATTGAATTAGATGAATTTACAAAAGCTTCTTCAAAAAGACCAGCAAGATTGTATCAGTTTAAAAAGTTATATACGGGCGATTTAAAAGCATTTTTTATCGCAAATAAAGAGGACGTGTAATAATGTTACAAAACATAGTTTGGATTATTCAAATTTTATCATCACTTTTATTAATTGTATTAATTCTTTTACATTCACCAAAAGGTAATGGGATTGCAGCGTTTGGTGGAGCATCTCAAATGTTTTCATCTCAAAAGAGTGCTGAACAAGGATTGAATAAATTGACTGCAATTGTTGCTGTAGTTTTTGTTTTAACTACATTTTTACTAGGTTTTGGACTTGTTGGATAATAACGATATATTTGCAAGAAATAAGTTATACTGGGGTGTTGAAGCTCAAAATAAAATTAAGAACACCTCTGTTGCTGTATTTGGTTTAGGCGGTGTAGGTGGCTATACTGTTGAAATGCTTGCAAGAAGTGGTGTTGAAAAATTTATAATTGTTGATTTTGATACTGTTTCGATATCAAATATTAATAGACAAATTATTGCATTAAATTCTACTATTGGTCAGAAAAAAACTGATTTATTTGAAAAAAGATTAAAAGATATTAATTTTGCAATTGAAGTTATAAAATTTGATGATTTTTATACAAAAGATTTTACATTACCAAAAGTAGATTATGTTGTTGATGCAATAGATTCAATGCGTTCAAAAGTAGATTTGTTGACTTATTGTGTTACAAATAAAATTCCTGTTATTTCTTCAATGGGGGCTGGTAATAGAATTAATCCAGAGGAGCTTTATATTTGTGATATAGCTAATATTCAGGAAAAGAAAGCTCCTTTTATTTCGAATATTTTATATCAATTAAATAAAAGAGGGATAAATTCTGGTATTGACGTAGTTCTAAGCCACGAAAAACCGTTTGTTCAAGAAAAAATTTCAGAAGTTGAAAAAATAATTACAAAAAATGGTGAAGTTGTAGAATTTAATAAGATTATTCCTTCTTCAACTCCATTTGTTGCTTCTTGTGCTGGAATATTCATGGCAAGCCATGTTATCAGAAAAATTTGTATGGTATAATTCAACTATGGAAGCAAAACGTTGGTATGAAAAAATTTCAGATATTAATGATTTAGTTCTTTTTGTTGAAAAATTAAGTCCTGAAAATCAAGATGAAGTTGCTCAGCATTTTTTTCAAATTTTAATATATGAATGTGGAATTGATTTAGATAAAGAATTTTCAAAATTCTCAGAAAATGATTATTCATACAAACGTTGGTATGATAATAACTATCAAATATCTTCGGCACTTGAATTGCTAAAACATTTGCCAGAAGATGTTCAAAATTTTGTAGTAAATAGAGTTTTGACTGATGTTGTTATTTCATTTTCAAAGAAGGATTTTTAGTTATGAATAAAAATGTTTTAGTTACAGGTGCATCAAAAGGAATTGGCAAATGTATCTCAGAGGAGCTTGCAAATTCTGGCTATAATGTTTTTGTTTCAGCAAGAAATGAAAAAGCTTTAAAAAATACTAAGTTTAAAGCTTATTGTGTTTGTGATTTGGAAAAAAGTACTGATTTAGAAAAATTATCTCAATTTGTTAAAGACAATGATATTGATATTTTGATTAACAATGCTGGTACATATATATATAATCCAATTGAAAATATGGATTATCCACATATTTTTGAAATTTTCAAAATAAATTCAATCGCACCAAGTTACTTAATATCAAAAGTTGTTCCAAATATGAAATTAAAAAATTGGGGTAGAATAGTAAATATAGGTTCAATTAGTGGAGTTATGGGTGAGGCTTATGCAAGTTTATATTCTGCTACGAAAGCATCGTTAAATGGACTTACAAAGGCTTTAGCTTTAGAGTTGGCACAAGATAATATTACAGTAAACACAATAAATCCAGGGTGGGTAGATACAGAACTTGGTAATAATTCTATAGAAGATAGTGATTTTTCAAAAGATGAAATAATTGATTGTATTCCACAAAGAAGATTTGTAGAGCCTATTGAGGTTGCAAATCTAGTTAAATATTTAATTTCAGATGAAGCGAAAGGGCTTACGGGACAATCTATAAATCTTTGTGCGGGCTTAAGTGTTGGTATATAGGTATATAGTTATTTTATAGCTGGAAATAAATATATTTCACCGCTTTCATTTCGCCATTTTATGTAGCCTGTTTTACCAACGTTTCCAGAATCTAGTGCTGTAACTAGTGCCCAATTACCTTTTATAGCTGTTAATTTGATTTTTTGAGGATTGATTAATGAGCCTACAATTTGAGATTCGTCTGATGTTGCACTATGTAACTCTTTTATATTTTTATTTATGTCATTAAATAGATACAATCCGTATTTTCTTCCATAAAGATTATAAAAGTTTCTAAGTAACATAAATCTAAATTCTTCAGATTTAATCCAACCTGTTTTATTTGAGTTTTGGTTGTATATAATCTGAACCCAATCTTCTGTAAAATCAACGGCTTGGACAAATGCAAGTTCTTTTTGTGGTATTAGTACCGCAAATAAGTTGTACTCATCACCATTGGAAGCTTTAAATGATTTATAATCCCAGCTAGCTTCATATAAAATTTTTGATTTATCATCTGGTTTTGCGTATACAACAAAATGTTTAGGTATTTGATACATACCTATTGTACTATTGCTAAGATATTTTGTTGAATTAGGTAATATATTTGCATTTGCAGGTAATATTAACCCAATTACAAACAATGCTAATATTAGTAATTTTTTCATATTTTATTCTCTAAATGATATTTCACTATATGCTTTTTGAAGTCCTGTTTTTATAGTAGACATTTGTTTTTCAATAACTTCTTCAGTTAATGTTGCACTTTCGTCTTGCATTTTTATTCTAAAAGCAACACTCTTGAAGCCTTCTTTAATATGTTCACCTTGGTAAACGTCAAATATTTCAGAGCCTTTGAATAAATTTCCTTGTGCTGATTTTTTGATAACTTTTTGGATATCAGAGAAAGCAACATCTTCAGGAATTACAAATGCCATATCTCTTTGTACTTCAGGGAATTGTGGCAACTGCTTAAATTTAGCAACTGTTTCATGAATACAAGAAATTATTTCATCTAAATTTACTTCAAAAATGTATACATCTTGGTTTAATTTCATTTTATCTTTTAATAATGGATGAATTTGTCCCAAAAAACCAATAGTTTTAACTTGTTTTCCTAACATAACCAATTTTGCAGTTTTGTATGGATGCATAAAGTTTACATCATCACAAGCGTGAATTTGAATTCTGTTTTCTAAACCTAATTCTGAAAGTAATTTTTCAAATACACCTTTTAATGTGTAAAAATCAGTTTTTTGAGCTTGTTGCCATTTTGAATTTTCTATATTACCTGAAATTACACCTGCTAATGTTTTAATTTCAGAAACACCTGAATCTTCTTTTGTTGTTTCTTTATCTTTTAAATAAACTCTGCCAATTTCATAAGCCCAATAATTTTTTTGACCATTGTCATAATTGTTTTTAAAACAGCTTAAAATATTTGCAGACATTGTTTGTCTAAGCATAGAATAATCTTCGCTTGCAACGTTTGCGACTCTAACAACTTTTGATTCATCGTATGTCATCATAAATTGGTCTAATAGTGGTTTACCAATTAGTGAAGTTGTTGCAATTTCATTTAAACCACAGCTACGCATAATATTATGCACTTTTGCTACAGTTTTTTCTTCTAGAGATATGACAGGTACGCCATTTTTATCTGGTAAAGTTGATGTAATTTTGTCATAGCCGTAAATTCTCGCAATTTCTTCAATTAAATCAATTTCTCTATAAACATCATCAACTCTGAATGAAGGTACTTCAAGTTTTGCAGCAATTTCATTCTTACCCAAAATGCTAAAACCTAATTTTTCTAAAATTGTCAATGCCTTGTCAGATGGTATTTCAATACCCAAAACTCTTTTTATTTCAGAAAATCTTAATGTAATTGGGTCAATTTTGTTTTCGTCACAACCTGTTTTTACTACACCTTCAACTTTTGCATCAGCATATTCAACAAGTAGTTGCATTGCTCTCATCAAAGCTTGTTTTACAGCCCC
>JBJFBU010000016.1:0-6254 GCA_051888595.1 Candidatus Gastranaerophilaceae bacterium
GCAATCATTCCAACAAAAAAAGATGAAGATGGATGTTATGATTTATATGCTTGTTTTGAAAAAGATGAACTTTTAATTCCATCACATCAAGTTATATTAGTGCCAACTGGAATTGCAACTGCATTTACAAAAAAATATAGATTAGCTATTAGAGAAAGAGGCAGTAATACAAAATCAAAACTTATTACCATGGCTGGACAAGTAGACTCAGGATACCGTGGAGAAATCTTTGTTGCACTTTATAATATCACAGACAAAGATATTTATATATCAAAAAACACAAATGATTATACTTATGGTACTAATATTTTTGTACCATATAAAAAAGCTATTGCTCAATTTGCAATGGAAGAAGTTCCCCCAATGAATACATATGAAATTACTTATGAAGAACTTTTAAAAATTCCATCAGAACGTGGTACTGGAGCATTAGGTTCTTCTGGAAAATAAATTTAAACGTAAAAAAAGACCGTCTTAATTGACGGTCTTAATTTAATTTTAGGAGAGATGTAAAAATATGGGACGTAATACTGAAAATGAAATTGTTGGATTAAAACAACTATATGAAATACTTCCTTTTGGCGAAAAGAAAATAAGAAAATTAATAGCCGCCGGAGAATTACCTGTAGTTAAGATAGGAAGAGATTATATCACAACTAAACATAAGATTAACGAATGGATAGAACAAAACATAGGAAAGGAGTTATATTATTGACAGTTTATATAAGAAATGTTATAATAACCTACGAGTTAAGGTTTTTGTTATAGCATTTCTTTTAATAATTTATTTTATTAAAAAGGAGATGCTAAAATATGGCTTTTAAAAAAGAAGGTACTATAAGGATACGTCCAAATGGAACAGTGGAATTAAGAGTTTATATTAATGGAAAACAAAAATCGTTCTATGGTAAAACTGAAAATGAAGCACGTAGAGCACATCGTCTATTTATTCAATCTCAAGAAAAAGAAGAGCATAATGATGAAAAAAGTTTAATAAGTTTATCAGATTATATTAATAACTGGCTTACCACATATAAATTTGGTTCAGTAAAAAATTCTACTTATGATAGACTTGAAAATGTATATAATGTTCACATTAAAAATTCATCTATTGGTCAAAAAAAATTAAGTGATATATCTTCTGATGACATTCAAGATTTCATTAATAAAAAAAGAATGACATTATCAATTTCTTCAATAAAAAAGATAAAAGAAATTTTATCACCTTGTTTTAGACGTGCAGTAAGAAATGGAGAAATAAAAACAAATCCAATGGATCTTGTAGTAATGCCTACAAATAAAACTGCAATTATTGATACAAAAGAAACAGATATATATACTGATGATGAGATTGAAAAAATATATCATGCAGCACTACCAATTTATTTTTCTAATAATGCAAAAAGATATAGATATGCACCAATGTTTGTATTTATATTAAATACAGGACTTCGTATTGGTGAGTGTCTTGCTCTTACATGGGATGATGTTAATTACGAAAAGAAATTCATTAATGTAAACAAATCAGTAAGTACTTTTCAAAATCGTGGTAGATACGAAAATGAATCTAAAAAAATTCAAAAAGTTTCTACAACAAAAACAGTAAATGGTGTACGTTGTGTTCCATTAAATGATAGTGCAATTGAATCTCTTAAGGAAATGCAAAAACGTAATTTTATGTACAATATTCATTCTAATATTTGTTTCCCTAGTTATAAAGGGAAAGTAATGAATATTCGATCAGTGCAAAAAACATTTGAAAGTATATGTGCTGATATGGGAATAGAGCATAAAGGATTACATGCACTAAGACATACCTTTGGTTCTATTTTAGTCAGAAATAATACAAACATTAAAATCGTAAGCGAAATACTTGGTCATTCAGATGTGAAATTTACTTATAATAGATATATTCATATTTTAAATGAACAAAAAGCAGAAGCAATTGAACTTCTTGATATAGCATCTTTATTTAATACTACAAATTCAAAATTTCTTAAAGAGCAAGGGTATATCAAGGGTGTCAATGTTTATGACTTAAATAAATACAGTATTTATCGAGGTTTAAACACATAAAACACGGGTTCGATTCCCGTACGAGCTATTATTTAACCGATATAATAAATCCCGATAAATGCAGTATTTTCAAGTATTGTAGCTTAGATGGGATTTATTTTTTTACCATAATATGTTGCCTTTCAAGGCTATAAAAGCCATTTCAAGGTCAAAAATAAGGACATAAATAAGGGTATAAAAGAGCAAAAAGTCAAACAAATAAGGGTATATTAAAAATTGTGCAATTATTACAAGGGTATGCTATAACAAAAACCTAATTTTATCAAAAATGACGATAAAAAGGAGAGATTATACCATGGCAAGAAAACCAAAAAATAAATCAGTTTATGAAAGAATTGAAGAAACAAAATCAGAAATTTCTTTAACAGAACAACATCTTACAGAATTGAAATCTCAATTAGAAAACTTATTTGCTGAGAAGGATGATTTGGAAATGAGACAAACATGGCAACTTTTAAAAGATAAAGGAATGACAATAAATGATATTCAAAAGATGTTATTAAAACAAAATAATGAAGAAAATAAACAAGAAAAAGAATCAACAATAAAAGATATAAAAACAAAATAAAACGTAAAAAATGGCTCTCATCTAATTAAAGACGAGAGCCATCATTTATTTATTTAATATATTATTTATATCTATTACATTTTAATAACCTATTAAAAAAGCATTATTTATAAATAATGTCATTGATAAATCTGTAGTTGATAATGGAGTTAATGTATTAAAAATACCATTAGAAAATTCTATTTTTGCAAGAATAACTCGTTGTGCTGATCCATATGAATTCGACGTTAATACAACTGCATAACATTGATTTTTATCATCATTAAAGATTATATCAGAAATATATTTAAATGTTGATAATGTATTAGAAAACGATGCAATGTCTTTATTGATGACATAATCTGTACATGTGACATTCACTCCATCCCAATTAATTTTAAAATGTCCCATTGTGAAATTATTACCATTTGATGATGATTGTGTACACAGTAAAACTTCACCATCGTTTCTTATTTTCATTGCTTGTCCCTCAATATAACTTGAATAATTTTTAACTTCTCCAAAATACGCTTTATATGTGTTTTTATCAATATATATTGCCAATTGCGTACTATGTTCAGTGTCTGCAACAAATGCATATACTCCATTAGGTGAAACGGCAACATTTGCTTGTTTACCATGATCATACATATTATCGTTTCTAACATATCCAGCTTCTATATCACCAATATATACAGTTGTCCGACAACCTGCTCCAAAAAAATCAGAAACAACAATAGTTGATAAATCATTACTTGCATCTGCATTAAATATACCATGTTGTTCATTATTATTATTAATCACAATATCACCCAATAAATCATATTGTGTTTTATTATTATTTAATTTATATCTTATCATATGCATAGATGTAACTATATAATCACCATAACCTTGTGGATAATCAGTATTAACAAAAACCAACATATATCTTGCATCACTACTAAATAAAATTTTTCTTACAGCAACTTCATCTTCATTTGATTTATTAACAATAGATGCTATCGTTTCTTTAGATACTTCTTGTAACATAGAAAAAGTATCACCAATTCTTTTAGCAATAGAAAATCCATACCCATAACTATTACTATGAGACGCCATCATTTCACCATTTTTAGAAACTGTAAAATTATTAGATACCATTTTTATGCCAGTATTTTTTTCAGTAATAAGATTATTAGTGATATTTCCTATTATTAAATTACCGCCATATGACATACCCATTAAATATTTATCAGCATTACTCACGCAAATCCATGTGCTACCATTCCACATATAAGTAGTTTCAATATAAATTATATTATCAACTTTTGTATAAACCATTGGAGTAGGCAACCATGTTTCAAAACTACCAGATTTATAACCAGCTCTCCAACCTCTCGTTGAACCTTGATTATAAATTTCAGTTTCATATCCATTTGCATTATTTAATCCCCAATAATACATATTCGCATATGTACCAACAACAAAAATAACTGAATTATTTGGTATACTATCATAAATATACGGAACAATATAACATCTAGGATTTGACACTCTAGATGTATTTACCCATATATGTCCCACATCAATAGGAGATGGTTGTGATGTACTTATGGTAAGATGAAAATTAGTTATACCACCACTTGTATCAGCAGTTCCTTGTATTCCTGCTATCGTATATCCTTTGACAATTTTATATGGATTAATTTTTAATTTTGCAGCTACTCTATCTGCAGGAATATACATATATGAAGTTGTAGCATCGGAAGTATTTGGGTAATACCCTTGTTTTGGAGCTACAATCATTCCTTCTTTATCTCCATTTGCTCCCCATGTTCCATATTGAACAGCAGACTTACCAATAGCATTAACAATAGGTTGATCATTAAATTTAGAAGATACGATATCATCTCCATTTGAAGCTTTAGAGAAGTCTGTCATAGTACCAATAATTTTATTATCATTCACATAAGCAGTACAATTTTCTAGAATTTGATTAGCAGTAGCAGTCGCATCTGTCGTATGTATTCCTGTTTCAATTTGACTTATATTATTAGCCATTATAGCAAACGTATCTGTTGTATTTGTCGCAACTCCTTTGTCAGTAATAGCGTTTGCTACAGTTGTTTTTCCATTACTGACAGATTGAAAAAGTTCATTATATTTTGTATCTACATAATCTTTTGTTACATCTAAAGATAAGACACTATACCATACTGTTGAATAATCATTAGGTAATGAACCAAAATTATCTTCTTTTGCTGCCCATAATTGATTATTATAACTAACTAAATCATCTTTATAATATTGTACAGTTTTATCCCATACACCTCTAGACGATAATCCAGTTCCACTTTCCCCTTGTTCTCCTTTAAGTGTAAGTGGTGTAAAGTAATTTAAATCAGTTGGTAAAGTGCCAATGGGTGAATCAGATATACACAAATATGCAGAGCCATTATATAAAATTACATCATATTTTTCGTAAGAAATTTTCGAAGAATATTCTCCTTTATAAGTAATTAATTGCTCTATATATTTCTGAATATCTGACATATAAAATCTTTGTAAAGCTTTAATTGCGTCATAACACTTATTAATTGTTGAAGCATTAATTATACAATTTTGAAGTTCTGGATGCTCAACTAATATCTGTGCGGCATCAGCAAGTTTTCCAGTGTTATATAATTTTTGATACTCTTGCACATAGGGTAATAATTCAAGAGTAACATCAGTAGCACGATTAAACGTGTCAATTGCTTGAGGAAAATTTGTCTCAGTTAAATCAGGATAACTGACGCTCATTTATATCACCTTTCCTTTCATTCAATATTAAATATAATTAGGGTAAAACCGATTTAAAGATAAAGACATTGTAAATTGAGAATAATCACAAGATATTTGTGATATTAAATATTCACATTCTTGTTTTGTCGTTTTAGAAGTATATTTGATTTTTTGATTAACATCTAACCATGGTACTGCTAAAATCTCAAGACTAAGTGTTTGTTGTAAATTAGTATAATTATAAAGTTCATATTTGCATCTATCTAAACATAATTTATCCGTATACAATTTATCAAATTCATCACCAGATAAAACTTTAGTTATTGTACCAATATGTTCAATACTTAAATCATTGTCTTTATCAATTACTGCATATTCACTAGTGTTATTAATATTGTTAGTAAGATAAGCTTCTGCATAACATTGATATTGCCCAATAAATAAAAACGTATTATCTAATTTGCGATATCTAAAAACATAATCTGTATCTGCTTCTAAGTAATTTGCTGGTAGATTATTACCATTATCATTTACAATTGATATTTCTTCTAAATCGTTAATTTTTATCTTTTGTCCATTCACATTACTAGATGGTATTCTTATTGCAACAACATCAAAATTTTGATATTCATCATAAAGTACTTCAGTTGTAGCACCAGTAGAATCATCTAATTTAGAATAAACTAAACTGACATTATAAATATTATTTATCATAGTTACATCTTTTGTATAAAAGTCTGGTTCATTAACTTTTCCCCATATAATTATCTTATTATAAACATTAGAAAAAGAAGTAGATAAACTTTCACTAATAACAATTTGATTTAAAATATCATCTGTTTAAATATGTTGTTCTTCACTTTTT
>JBJFBU010000017.1:0-6087 GCA_051888595.1 Candidatus Gastranaerophilaceae bacterium
GTACGAAGCCCACCGTAAGATGAGATCTCTCATAGCATAAGCTAGTAAGTCCCCATGAAGATCACATGGTTGATAGGTCAGAGATGTAAGTATGGCAACATATTCAGTCGACTGATACTAATCGGACGAGGGCTTTTCCTAAAGTCTAGGATTTCCTAGAGGTTAGATGAATTGCGTAATCGCTTTTAATCTTTATGCAGCTTTCAACGCACAGCGTATTTAAAAGAATTCGCTGGTGTCCAAGAGTGAGGAAACCACCCGTTCCCATCCCGAACACGGTCGTAAAGACTCATTTCAGTGAAAATACTTGGCGGGCCACCGCCTGGGAAGATAACCCGATGCCAGCATCTATTTTTAACTTAGCCTTGAATGATTTTTCATTTAAGGCTTTTGTTCTATCTAGTTTTTTGAGGTTTTAATGAAGGTTACTATCGTTTTACCAACTTACAATGAAGCTGAAAATATTTATGATTTTCTAGTTGCTTTGACTGATGTTATTAATAAAATTGTACTTTTTGACATTAATATTCTTGTTGTTGATGATATTTCACCTGATGGTACAGCAAATATAGTTAAAAGCTTCCAAGAAAAACATGACTTTGTTCATTTACTTAATAATAATTCAAGAGGTTTAGGAAATGCTTACAAAGCTGGTTTTAAATTTGCTATTGATAATTTTCATCCAGATGTTTTAGTGGAGATGGATTCTGATTTTTCTCATTCTCCTGATAAACTTTTTGAATTATTACAACCTATAAATCAAGGCTATGACTTTGTTATTGGTTCTCGTTATATAAAAAAAGGTTCTATCCCTCAAAATTGGGCTTTAATCAGAAAATTAAATAGTAAATATGGTAATCTTTTTGCTAGATTTATTGCTGGTTTGATACAGGTCAAAGATTGTACTTCTGGATTTAGGGCTATTAAAACTGATTTTATAAAAAATATCAATTTAGATAAATTAAAAGTAAATGGTTATGCATTTCAGATGAATATTTTATTTGAATGTGTTAAATTGGGGGCTAAAACTTACGAAATACCAATAAGCTTTATTGACAGAGTTAAAGGTAAATCTAAATTAAGCATAAAAGATGTTATTGAATTTGTTATAAATTCTTTTGATTTATTCGTAAGACGATTTTATTAGGTGAAAAATATAATAAAAAGCAGAGTAACCCATAAGCCGAGTTCTGTTTTAGATAATCATCTATCTGGGATTGTGATTACTCACAACCACTAGCGATTTGTCTGAAGTTGGCGGACAACCTTTAAAGCCTTCAATTTAATCTTGCATTCGACCAAGGTTTACCTAGCTGATAATTCTCATTATCACTGGTGAAGCTCTTAACTCACCGTTGCACCATCGCCTGTGGCATTTGCCCATCGGCAGTCTTTTTGCTTAATTTCAATTCTCCGAAAATAACTAATTATCTTCGTTCGAATTTTATTAAACAAGCATTTCTGTGGCACTATCTACCGATTCACATCGTCTGGAATTTCTCCAGTGGTCTGTCCTTGAATGCCCGGACTTTCCTCACATTTCTGCGTGATTATCCGATTACTCTGCTCTTTCATTTTAACATAATTTCTTTATTATTTGTAGTTTAATTCTTTTTATTGTTTATTGTTTGTTAATTACATTTAACGTGAAAAAAATCACTATTAGTGTAAAAAATACCATAATAAGATTTGTTTCATACTTTTGTGCATACACTATAAATCATGATAAAAAAGAGTTACAATATTAGTAGAGAGAGTTACCCCAATATGCTCCCTTGATTTTATGCGGAGGAATGTTGTTATGAGCAGAATGTTGACAATTTGTTTTTTTATCCCACTAATAACGGTTATATATATGTTTTTTGCTCAAAATAATGGACATTATGGCATATGGGCTGTAGTTGTTGTCTTGTCTATAGCCTCAATTCTATTGATTTTTCTTGAAGATTCAGAGTCTGATAAAATTTAATTACTTGTGATAAGTTTCACCTTTTATTATTTTAAATGCTCTGTAGATTTGTTCTACAAGAATTAGTCGTGCAAAATTGTGAAGGAATGTCATGTTTGACAAGCTTAGTTTGAAATCTGCTCTGTTTGATACTTTTTGAGAAAGACCATGAGATGATCCAATTACAAATACTAATTCATTAACTCCTGAATTTGCTATTTCGTTTATTTCATGTGCAAAATCTTCAGATGAAAGCATTTTTCCACCTATTTCCATTGTGATAACAAATGTTGATGGTTTTATGCTTGATAAAATTTTTTCTGCTTCTAAATCCAATGTTTTTGTTATTAGGCTTTCATCTCTTACTTCGATTGGTTGAATTTCGCTTACTTCTATTGAACAGTAAGGTGCGATTCGTTTTAAAAATTCATCAATACCTTCTTTTAAGTAAGATTCTTTAACTTTTCCTAGTGCTATAATTCTAATTTTCATTATTTACATATATAGTTTGCGATGGGAACGCAAAGTCTATTCCTTCTTTTTTGTATTCTTTTAAAATTTTTATAATTATATTTTCTCTAATTCTTCTAAAATTGTCAATGTCCCCATATTTTATGTAGGCAATAATTTGAATGTCTATTGAACTAGAGTTGAGTTGTTTTAGAAAAACTGTATTAGTTGTAATTTCTTCATTATTGTTCAAAATGTTTTTCAAAATTTCTATAGATTTAGTTATTTTTTCGTCTGATGTGTCGTATGTAATTCCAATGACTTCATTTATTCTTCTTTGTGTTGTTGCAGAAACATTTGTAATTAATGAGTTTGCAACAATATTATTTGGAAGCGTAACTATTGTATTATCAATAGTTTTGATTTTTGTTGAGCGTAAATTGATATCAAGTACATTACCTTCTACTTCTCCAATTACTACATAATCTCCAACATCAAAAATTTTGTCATATAAAATAGCA
This sequence comes from Candidatus Gastranaerophilaceae bacterium, assembly GCA_051888595.1. Taxonomy (GTDB): domain Bacteria; phylum Cyanobacteriota; class Vampirovibrionia; order Gastranaerophilales; family Gastranaerophilaceae; genus UBA6984. Next base: position 2,920 of record JBJFBU010000017.1, read on the forward strand.
AAGGAACCAAAGATATTTGCTATAGATTCTTTTGCAGCAAAGCTGACTGCCATACCTATAATACCAAAACCTGCAACAAGTGATGTCATTGAATATCCATGTGCTTGCATTACAGATGCGATGATAATTAAAAATACAACTGTTTTTATTATTCTATTTAAAATTGTACTAAAACTTAACAATCTTGTGCTATTATCATGTTTTTTTACAATATTTTCTTTGATTTTTTTGTCTAAAAAATCAATTAGTTTATTTGCAGCTACCATAACTGCAAAAATAATTATAACCTCTATGAGTATATCTATATGCTTTTCAAGAAAATTCATTCTCTTTTATTATCCTTATTTATTACTTTTTAATTTTAACATAAATACTAGAAATTTATTTAGAATACTTTTGGCTAATATACAAAAAAATCATTTTGTACTACTATGAAAATGTAATAAGAAGGGTAAGTTATATTTTGTTAGAAAAGTTTAGAGTTTTTATAACCTCGATAATGTCTGTGGTTTTATTAATTGCATTGATGACACCATTTATATTGCAAAATGTTGTAATTGCAGTATTTGATGCATTTGCAATTTTAGGGTTAATTTTAGGTTCAATATTTCTTTTGAGGATGTTGAGAACAATCGAAATTCAGACATTACAAAAGAAAATTGATGTTCAACTGTCACAATTAAAAGTAATTTTTGACAATATGCCGTTAGTTGCTTATTTGAAAGATACAGATGGAAAAATTGTTGCTGCAAATACAGCATTATCAATATTTTTAGGTATAAAACTAAAGGATATTATTGGTAAAAATACTTATGATTTATATAAAGATTTATGTTTCGATAATCTGGAAGATATAAAAAATGAAGACAAAAATATTATTAAAACAAAAAAATCTATTTCTGTAGAACGTTTAATAGGTATAGAAAATAGTGAAAAAGTGTGGTATAGAATTTCTAAAACTCCTGTTTTAAATGATAATGGTGAAGTTATAAGACTTTTGGTAATATTCAAAAATATTTCTGATGAAAAAGAAATTGATGCTCAAAAAGAAGCTTTTATTGCTACAATGATTCACGATTTGAAAACTCCTACGATTGCTCAAATAAATGCATTAAACTTATTATTGAATAATACTTTTGGTGAAATTCATGAAGAACAATCTGAAATTATTGAGCAAATAAAAAGTTCTTGTGAGTATTTAAAAAGTTTAATTTTCTCAATTTTAGATACTTATATGTATACAAATGGACAAGTTCAACTTTGTTTTGATGAATTTAATATGAGTGAATTGTTGGAAAATACTACTAATGAAATTTCTAATTTGCTTTTGGAAAAAAGGTTGGAGATTGTTGTTTCTAATAAATTAAAAAGTCAGTTGATAGTTGCTGATAAATTGCAATTAAAAAGAGTTATCATAAATTTACTTTCAAATGCAATTTTGTATGGACAAATTGATAGTTCTATAAATATTGATATTCAAAATTATGACAAAGATAAGATTAAATTTCTTGTTAAAAACAAAGCGGATTATATTCCAGATGAAAAACTGAAAGATATTTTTAATCAATTTAATAGAGTTAATAAAGATAATAAGTATAACAAAATTGGTAATGGATTAGGCTTATTTTTAACTAAAAAAATTATTAATGCTCACAATGGTGATGTTATTGCACAAAGCAATAAAGAAGAAGGCAGCTGTACATTTGGTTTTATTATCCCTTTAAAACAAGAAATTTTAATTGAAGATTAATTCTGTAAGTTTTGACTTTTACTTACAATAACGTTACAATTTATCGACAGAAAAAAATATTTTTTTTATAATATTGATGTAATTTGTGATACATAAGTGAAAAAGGTTGATATAATTGGATATTTTTTCAATATTTACATTGTTAGGTGGTTTGGCGTTCTTTTTATACGGAATGAGTGTCATGTCTAATGGCTTAGAAAAAGTTGCAGGCGGTAAATTAGAAAAAATGTTAAAGGTTATGACCTCAAATCCTACAAAAGCACTTGCTTTGGGGGCAGGTATAACAATTGCAATTCAATCTTCATCGGCTCTTACTGTTATGCTGGTTGGTTTGGTAAATTCTGGAATTATGGAATTGGGTCAAACTATTGGTGTAATTATGGGGTCTAATATTGGAACGACACTAACAGCGTGGATTTTATCACTTTCAGGTATTGAAAGCTCTAATTTTTATTTAAGATTACTACAACCGGAATCTTTTTCACCACTTATTGCTCTTATCGGTATTATGTTAATAATGATTTCAAAAAACGATAAGCGTAAGAGTATTGGTGGTATTATGATAGGATTTGCAATACTTATGTATGGTATGCAATTAATGTCTGATTCTATGAAGCCATTAGCTGATATGCCAGAATTTACAAATATTTTAACTGCATTTACAAATCCTATTTTAGGCGTAATTATTGGAGCTGTATTTACTGGTATTATTCAAAGTTCAGCAGCTTCTGTTGGTATTTTACAAGCCTTGTCTATGACAGGTGGTATTACTTTTGGTATGGCTATTCCTATTATAATGGGTCAAAATATAGGTACTTGTGCAACTGCTTTGCTTTCTAGTATTGGGGTTGGAACTAATGCAAAACGTGTAACTGCAGTTCATATATCTTTCAACTTGATTGGCACATTTGTATTTTTAACTATATTTTATGTTGGTAATATTATTTTTAATTTTGAATTTTTAGTGAATAAAATAAACCCTGTTGGTATTGCTTTTTGTCATACAATATTTAATGTTGTAACAACTATAATGTTACTTCCATTTACAAAACAATTGGAAAAAATTGCAGTTTGGACTGTTAAATCTAAATCTGATGAAGATGATGAAACAGTTTTCTTAGACGAAAGATTACTTGTAACTCCAGCATTTGCTATTGCTGAGTGTAAATCTATGACTGACAAAATGGGCGTTATGGCTAAGAAGAATTTCTTCCGCTCTATGAAAATGATTAATAAATTTAGTCAAAAAAGAATGGATAAAATCCTTAGAAAAGAACCTAAAATTGATATGTATGAAGACAAATTGGGTACTTTTTTAGTGAAACTTTCTAGTAAAGATTTGACAGAAAAAGATAATCATGAAATTTCAAAACTCCTTCATTGTATAAGCTATTTTGAAAGAATTGGTGACCATGCTG
>JBJFBU010000018.1:0-6069 GCA_051888595.1 Candidatus Gastranaerophilaceae bacterium
AGCTTTTTGTTCTGTATCAAGCTGTTTTAATCTCAATTCAAGTGTTCTATCTTGTTCTTGGATTACAGAAGTTTTTGCGTTGATATCAGCCATAGCTTTTTCATAACAAGTTACATCATAGTTGTATTGATTCATTGCATCATTGTATGCATTTTGGTCTGTAACTTCTTCTGATTGCAAATCAAATGTTTCACTCATTGACTGTAATTTGATATTTGAAAATCTTCCAGAACCAGATGAATCATCAACGATTGCATATTCTTTTGTAACTATTTTTTCTTTTTGAGTTGCTGCATAGTATTGATTCAATGGTGATTGATAATCAATTGCAGAAGAAATTTGTAAGTTTTGTTCTTTTACAGCTTTGTCACCACTTGCAATACAAGCCTTTAAATCTGACTCAGACGCAAAATACATCTTGCCATTTTTTTCATAAACCCAGAAGTCATGCCCTACTAAGTCAGGGAAGTCATGTAACATTTGATCATAAATAGCTTTTTGTTCTGTATCAGATGGATCATAAGGTGTAGCAGTCGAATTACCTACCATATAATAAGAATCCAAATCTGCACGTTTCATTGTACTTTCTTTTAAGTCGTATGTTGTACCAGCATCTGTGGATGTTTTGATATCTGCAATAGTATTAGCAGTTACATAAGAAATTAAAGTATTTCCATCAACATCTGTTGTTGTATATTGATACAATTGCGTTGGGTCTGTTGTGTCATAACTTGTACCATACAAGCTGTTGTATTTTTTAATATTTTCAACATCTGCTGTTGTACATTGAGTAAATACTTGCGAACTTGCCGGATCTGTATTCAAGTCAAATGTAACTGTGTTATTTGCAGTATCCTCAGTAACTTTTTTAATTGTTACTGTATTAACAGAGCCCTTTGAATATTCAACTGGGTCTTTGATATATTGAACTTGAGGGTTAGTGTTCTTGGCTTCGATAGCTTTGTATACATCTTGGTAATAGTAATAAGATACTTGTGTATTGTATTTAACACCATCAACTTCTTCATCACAAGATTGTAATGCTGAAATTGTATAGTCGTTGTACCCATCTGAGAATGAGTATTGAACTTTTGTGTAATCAGTTGTGCTTGGAACAGTCGGTACTGATAAGCTTAACATTTGATTCCATAATGATGCAGACTGATTACTCAAAGCAGTACGAGCCTGATTGATTTGTTGACCTTCGTATTCAACATTTGTTTTTCTTGCGGTAAGACCTAAATATCTTGCCTGTGATGCTGCCATGCCCATAAATGTATCTCCTATCTATAAGTAAATGCTTCTATCTCTAGTGTATCCTATTTTCATTTAATGATGTTTTTGAAATAGTCAATGCTAACCATAATGATTATACGGTATATTTACATTTTTTTACATTGTATTTACTCAAAAATACCCCTTATAGTGTATACAATTATTAAAATCTCCTCTATATATATTATTATTACATGTATAGTAAATTGACATTACTAACTCACTTAGTTTATAATTCTAGGAGCATTCACACAGGATGAATGGCAAATTATAAAGGTGAGGAAGATGAAATACAGATTAAACAATGTGCTTTTGTTATTAGAAGACAAAACAGACGTTTATGGAGATAGAGTTGCTTTAGGTATTAGAACATCTCTAGGTTGGAAAGAATTTACATACAAAGGATTAGGACTTCTTTCTAGAAAACTTGGTAGCTACTTGATTAACGAAGTTGCAATTCAAAAAAATGATAAAATTGCTATACTTTCTGAATCCAAACCTGAATATGGTGCTTGCGTTTTCGCATCAATTTTGTCTGGTGCAACAACAGTACCATTGGATATAAAATTGACTAAATATGAATTAGTTTCAATCCTTAAAGATTGTCAACCAAAGGTTCTTTTGGTTTCTCAAACATATATAGAAAAAGCTTTGGAAATTCAAAAAGAAGTTGAATCCATAAAGCATGTTATTGTAATGGATGAACCAAGCTATAACATGACACTTCCAAGCTTGTACACAATAAACTCAACTCCAAGTTGTAAATGGCGTCATAGAAGCTCAAAATCAACAGCTTTTATCATTTACACATCAGGTACCACTGGAAATCCTAAAGGTGTTGAAATTTCATTCAGAAACATGCTTGCTCAGTTGAATGCATTAAGCACAGTATTCCACAACTTCTTGCCTGAGAGTGAAAATTCAAAGATTTTATCAATTTTACCAATGAATCACTTGTTTGAATTAACTGTAGGTTTCTCTACATTCTTATTATTTGGTACATCGGTATACTATACACAATCATTAAAACCAAAAGACATTTTGATGATTATGAGGGAAAAGCAAGTACAATTTATGGTTGTTGTTCCTGCATTTTTAAAATTACTAAAAGCTGGTATTGAAAATGAAATTCATGCAAATCCTGTTGCTAGAAGAATTTTCCCTATTATGTTTAATATTGCAAAATTCATACCATCATTCAGAATTAAGAAAATGATTTTCAAAAAAATCCACGATAACTTCGGTGGACAATTCAAAGGATGTATTTCTGGTGGAGCACCTATCGATAAAAATGTTGCAAATTTCTTTGAAACAATTGGTATTAAGATTTATGCGGGTTACGGCTTGTCTGAAACAAGTCCTGTAGTATCTGTAAATTATGACAAACGTAAGGATTACACATCAGTTGGTAAGCCATTACCAGGTTTTGAATGCAGAATTGACCCAGAAACAGGTGAAATTCAACTAAAAGGACCTTCTGTAATGAAAGGCTACCATAACCAACCAGAATTAACTGCAGAAACAATTGATCCAGACGGTTGGTTACACACAGGCGACATTGGTCACTTAGACAAAGATGGACACATTCATATAACAGGTAGAATTAAGAACATGATTGTTCTATCTGGCGGTAAAAAGGTATTCCCTGAAGAAGTTGAAGCAGTTCTTGAATCTAGCAATAACTTTGCAGAAGTTTGCGTAATGGGTTCTTCTCGTACTGGGGGTACAAAAGACGGCACCGAAGAAATTGTTGCAGTTATTGTACCAAAAGATAATTATGCAAATGGTAAATCTGACGAAGAATTAAACAAACTTGTTAGAGAAGAAGTAAAACAATTGTCTTCACACTTGGCACCTTACAAACGCCCTATAAACATTATTGTTTACAAACAAGAGCTTCCAAAAACTACAACAAGAAAAGTTAAACGTAGAGAAGTAAAACAATTATTAAATTTATAATTTAACAACAAAAAGACCTCATAAAATGTGAGGTCTTTTTTATTCATAAAAATAACCAACAAATTTACAGTATTAAAATTACTCAAAAACTAAACAGTTGTAAATTCAATCAATTTTGGCAAATCTTTTAGCTCATAGAACATTTTTGCTGCGATTTTGAATTCTTTTTGATTAGCACTAACATAAAATGTTTCATTACCACCATTATCATTTAACAAATTTTGTTTTTGTAAGTCCTCTTTGATGTAATTAGCAAAATACTCTGCAGGGTCAATAAACATATCACGAGGAGCAAATTTTGCCAAAACATCTAATAAAAACGGATAGTGAGTACATCCCAAAACAATTTTATCCGGATTATTTTGAAGCATTTTCTCTAAATTTTCTTTAATCAACTCCTGACATAAAGTATCATTTTGTTTATTATTTTCAACGATTTGCACCCAACCAGGGCAAGACATTTGAAAAACTTCTATATCTGGATTATATTTATTAATTTCTCGTTTATAAGCTCCAGAAGATATTGTTGCAGAAGTTGCAAAGACACCTAATTTTTTAATAGGAAGTTTTGCAATAATTTCAGCACTAGACTGAATTATTGGATATAAAGTATAATCGTATTTATTCTGATATTCCTCATAAACATTTGCAGACGTTGTATTACAAGCCATAACGACAGCTTTAACATTTTCAAGTTTAAAGAAATTAAAAATATCAAAAGTTAAATCAATCAGGGTCTCCTTGGATTTTTGACCATAAGGGCTGTTCTTTAAATCACCAAAGTAGATATAATCTTCATTTGGCAAAATATTTTTCAGCTTTTCATACACAGTCAATCCACCGACACCTGAGTCAAAAACTGCTATAGGACTATTTTTGAGATTGCTTATAATAATTCATTATCCCTTCTGCAATTGCTTTTGCTGTTGCTTGTTTTCTTTTTTCAGAAACCAATTCTGCTCTTTCATTATCGTTCGAAATAAATCCAATTTCAACTAAAATTGCAGGCATAGTTGTATGATTTATAACATAAAATCTTGATTTAAACAAACCTCTATCTTTTGAAGCGACATGAGAAACAAGAGATTTGTGTACGATTTTTGCAAGAGGCAAACTATATTCATGATAATAATGTGTTTCAAGTCCAGTTGCAGTAGTACCTTGACTGGAATTAACATGAATACTTACGAATATATCAGGAGCTACATCTTCTGTAAACGTAACTCTATCTTGTAGAGAAACTGTTTTGTCCTCACTACGAGTCATGTGAACTTTGTATCCATTAGCTTTTAAAATAGCACTTACTCTGTTTGAAACGTCTGTTGTAATATCTTTTTCATTAATGCCAGAACGAATTGCACCATAATCAATTCCACCATGTCCAGGGTCAATTACAACAACTTTTTCGCCTTTTTTACGAGTAATTTTTGGAACTTTAATTTTAGCTTCTTCATTGGTTAATTCTTCTTTTGCAACTTTTGTCGGCATAGTTGTAGGAGTATCTTCAATTTTTTTAGCTACAACTTTTTTCGGAACGCTTAGTGCAACTTTTATTGTTCTCGCATCAGCACCGGAGTATACTTTAACCAAATCTTGTTTATCTAGTGGTATTGAGTATCTCAAACCAATTTTTGGCATTAAATAGATTTGAGAATTAGCAACTTCTGTCGATTTTATAACAGATTTAAAGCTTTGTTCATTATATTGAACAGCATTAAAGAAATATATAGTCAAATTATTCTCTGTACGTTTAACAGAATAAACTACAGGTTTTGTAAAATAAAAATTAAGTCCATAATTTTGGTCATTAATCTGAGTATACCTTGTACTAGCAAGGTTTGTAACAATATTTGTCAACTTATCATGATTTAGATTTTCTTTATCAGCAATTAATACGGATTGACCATCTGTAGAGTAAATAGGTATGTAATTGTTTGGATTAGGCGTTGTAATAACAATTCGAGCCTTATTAGCCTCAAATTGTCCCACTCTTACAGTATCTTGTCCATATTTAAAAACTTTTGTTCTCAAAGATTTATCTGAAAGGGTATTTGGTAAATCAAAAACTAACCTTGCAGGATTTTGTAAAACTAGAGGTTTTTCTATGGCTAAATTTCCAATACCACTAAGTAGAATGCCATTTTGTTTAGCTTGAATTCCTTTTAAGTAGTATCTTGTTCGTAATTTAAAATCTTTTTTTATAACAGAAACTTCTGTATTTTGGTAAGAAGACTTAACATTAACGGGTATCGTCGAATTTTCAAATGCCATTTGAATTTGATTTAAAACTTTTTCAGAAGAATTAATATCTTGTGTCAATGGTCTATTTGCAGTCATAATAACTTGCGAAGTCATAGTTAAAAAAGAATAGAAATCTGTATTTTCAAATTTTCCATCTCTATAAGAAATATTCATGTAATTTGCCTGAGAACAAATATCATCATGCAATTTAACGATTATATTGTTATCAATTCTAAATATCTTTATTTGTGAAGTTTTGTACGTTTCAGCAAAGTACAAAACAACTCTAACGACATTTGGATTAGTAGAATTTTGTGAAATTACAACCTGCCTTAATTCTCCACCAGAAGATACACTAAAATTCTGTTTTTGAGTACTTAAAACGGCATCTTCAATATCAAAATAAACTCTATTTGGATTGCCTAATTTTACCAATTTTATTTGCTTTTTATAGGCTTCTTTTGAACTAGAAGTTAAGAATAGCATATTCGCAGAAGTATCATAGTTTACAGACGTAATCTCATCTTCCGCAAACACAGCTTGCATACAAGAGAAAAATATTAAAAATAGTAATATTAAAATTTTTTTCATGTA
>JBJFBU010000019.1:0-5988 GCA_051888595.1 Candidatus Gastranaerophilaceae bacterium
TGATACATTATACCAGCTTTTGAATTAATTAACTCCATGTCATAATCGTTAAGTTTATATTTGATAAATTTAGGATTTTTTGAAGCAATTGTTCCTGTAAATTTATTTTCGTTTTCATTATAAATTTTACCAACATAAAAATTATTTTGTAAAAAAGCATTTCTAACACAAGCAGAATTTGAATAAGTAACAATAATTCCGTCATAAGAAAGATGTGCATAAATTTTTTTTATAAATTCAAAAGTCCAGAGGGAAGGCACTTTTGAAGGTGTAAAAGCATCTAAAAAAATAATATCATATCTCTCAAAAGAGCTTAAAATGAATTTTCTAGCATCATCTGGAGTATATTTTAATTGGATTTTGCTATTTTCTAGTACTTTTAGTGTATTTTTATAGCTTTTAGATATATACCGATAATATATATTATGTAAGAAGCTTATTTTATTTTCGTAAGGTGATAGTTTATACCCCTCTTTTAGATAAAATTTTGCAAAATTTATGAAGTCTTTGTCAAAAAATCTTAAATTTTCTCTTTTCGATAAAATTTCGATAACATCTTTTGAAAAATATTCCTCTTTAAACTTGTCTATTAAATTTTTAATAATTAAATAATTAACATATTTATTGCATTTATATTTTGTAGTTTGTTGTTTTAACTTTTTTGATAATAATTTATCAACGGATTCAATTCCAGTTTTGTTAAATCCAAAATCAAATCTGTCACGTTTATTTTTAAATAATGGTGATAGTTTCATTAATAAATCGTTTGTATCTATGGCATTTATAGAAACATTATGAAGCAAATTATCAAATATTTTTTTATTTAAAACTTCAATGTCCTTATATTCGTTAATTTTAATTCTTGAAATATTAGTATTATCTAATTTTGCATTATCAAATTTAGAAGAATTTTTGTGTTCAAAATTTTTATCAAAATAATAATTATCAGAATCATTAATATTATAGGTATCTATCTTGTCGATATATCTATTTTTTAATACACGTTTTTTTCTTAATACTTTTGCAAAAATATTATCGGTATCTATCGTATAGATATGTTCTGTAAACTTTGAAACATTTTTAATTTTTTTTTGTGAAAAATTTTCTAAATAATAATTTAAAAAACATTTTGAATTATAACCAATTCCATAGCATATATCTAAAATTTTTAATTCTGATTTATTTTCAAGAAGCTGCTTTAAATTAAGAGGTAATATAAATTTATCATAAGCTTCAGTCATTGCACCAAAAACAGAGTGATAAACATCTTTATCATCTTTGCTATACAGCCCTACAGAGCCATCATTTGTAAAATAGGCTAATATACTCCCCATATCTCTATTATAGCACCGTTATATAGATGTGTCCTTATATGTTAAAATAATTTACATGTGTCTAAATTCAGGTTTAATAAGCATTTTTGCTAATTTATCGGCACCTTCAAAGTTCCTTTTTTCTAGTAAATTTGAAGCTAAAACGTTATCATAATCAACTTTACAGTGTTCTATTTCCACTTGTCCATTAGATACATTTGCAATTGCATAACAAGGTTTTGCATCATCAGTAAACGGTCTACCAACACTACCAACGTTTACTACAGTCACTTTTGATTCAGTTTGGTAGCCACAAGGAATATGTGTGTGACCACAGAAAATTACATCTGCATCAACATCTTTTACAATTTCTTCTATTTCATCCATTTTTAAATTTGGATAAATATTTTCATCATTTCTTCTTGGAGAGCCATGGACTAATAAAAATCTAAGCCCATCAAGATTTATACTTTTATTAACAGGTAAGTTTTTTAAGTATTCAATATTTTCACTTGAAATATCTGAAATATCATCGCTTAGTGCATTTGCCATTACTGGAGCATTTTTAGCAACTTTTTCAAAAATTTCAGATGAAAAATTAGCAATCATAAAATCAGTATTACCTTGTATTACTGTCCAATCTTGAGTTTTAACAAAATCTATTGTTTTATTAGGCTCAGGACCAGCCATAGCTAAATCTCCCAAACACAAAATTCTATCAACATTTTTTAATTTAATATCCTTCAATACAGCATTTAAAGCGAATAAGTTACCATGAATATCAGATATAATTGCAAATTTCATAAAATTACCTCATGCTTTCTTTTAGTGCTATTATTATTTTATGATAAAAAGACGTAAAACAAAACAAATTTCAATTGGAAATGTAAAAATTGGTGGAGATGCACCTATATCAGTACAATCTATGTGTAATACAGACACAAGAGATGTTGAAGCATCTCTTAGACAAATTAATCAACTTGCAGATGCAGGTTGTGAAATTATTCGATTGGCTGTACTAAACAAAGATGCAGGGGATGCAATTAAAGATATCGTTAAAAAATCGCCAATTCCTGTAGTTGCGGATATTCACTTTGATTATAGATTGGCAATTCAATGTATTAACAATGGAATCTCAGCACTTAGATTAAATCCTGGAAATATTGGAAAAAGAGAAAATGTTGAAAAAGTTGTATCTCTTGCAAAGCAACAAAATATACCAATTAGGATAGGTATTAATGCTGGATCATTAGAGAAAAATTTGAAAGAGTTAGATGTATCTCTTGCTGAAAAAATGGTAATGAGTGCTGAAGGTCATATAAAAATTCTCGAAAGTATGGATTTTGATAAAATTAAAGTTTCTCTAAAATCTTCTGACGTACCAACAACAATAGAAGCATATAAGTTATTCTCAGAAAAATTTGATTATCCAGTTCATGTTGGTGTTACCGAATCAGGAACACTAAAAGGAGGTTTGGTAAAATCTTCTGTTGGTATTGGTAGTCTTTTATCGCAAGGAATAGGTGACACAATTAGAGTTTCACTCACAGAAGATCCCGTTGAAGAAGTTCATGCAGGCTATGCAATATTAAAATCACTTGATTTAAGAAAAAGGGGTGTAAACTTTATTTCTTGCCCAACATGTGGAAGAACTCAAATTAATCTGATTGAATTAGCTAAAAAAGTTGAAGAAAGATTTAAAAATTTAGATAGAGATATTACAATTGCAACAATGGGTTGCCCAGTAAATGGTCCTGGTGAAGCTAGTCACGCAGATTTCGGTATTGCTGGAGCTATAAAAGAAGGTTATATCTTTAAAAAAGGTGAAATTATAGCAAGAGTTCCTGAAGAAAAACTTTTAGATGAGCTTGAAAAACTTATAAACGAAACACTTTAATGTAAAAAATTTGTAAATTAGTTGGATTAACCTAAAAGTTTAGTGTATCATGTTATCAAATGAGGGAAATTATGAAGATAAAAGAATTAATATTAACATCTGCATTATTGCTATCAGTTTTGCCTGCTAGTGCATACGTTGTCGTTGATGAAACAACAACCCCAGAGTATTTGATTAACCAAGGTTATTCAACACAAACAGCAGATTTAGTACAACTTGAAAAAGCAAAAATCAAAAATCAAGCTTATAAAAAAAATTCTATGAAAACTTTTTGGCGTAAAGTTTGGGAATATGTAGATTTTGGTGTAGATGATGGTTCGCTATTACAGCACGACATTAAACCTGGATATTCCGTAACTGATTGGTAATAACAAACTTATATTTATATTTATATTTTATTTATAGCATACACCTTTTTATAAGTTGTATGCTATAAATTTACATAATTCAATTAGCATCGATGGACAAATACCAACTAATATGGTAATTACAGTACAAGTGTATAAAATCATTGTTGATGCTGTAAATGTATTTGGTAAAGATTCATTATCCACATTTTCATTTTTTTCAAACATAAATTTAACAATATTTGTGTAGTAATAAGCTGCTACAACAATTGTAATCATTAATATTAACAAAAACGGTATAAATATTGCACCAGATTTTATTATTGCTGAAAACAGATAAAGTTTTGCTATAAAACCTGATGTAATAGGAAAACCGGCCAATCCAAATATACAAATAGCAAAAGCTAAAGTAAATAAAGGATTTGAATAAGCAAAGCCTTTAAATTCGTATAATTTAGATGAATAACTAGAATTTTCAAGCGTAATTATTGCGGCAAATACACCTAAATTCATAAAAATATATGTAACTAAATAAAAAAGTACTGTTGATAAGTTGTAAACAGATACTAAGCATAAAGCAAACATCATATAAGATGCATTAGCACTTGAACTACAGCCAAGTAATCTTAATATGTTCTTTTGTCTTATAGCTGTTATATTTGCCCAAATTGCTGTTAAAATTGATAAGATTATCAAAACAAATGGCAATTCAAAGGAATAGCTTAACGAAAAAGCTAAAAGTCTAGCTAAAACTGCTATCATTGCAATCTTTGGTATTGTTGCAATAAATGCAGTAACAGAAGTTGGTGCACCTTCATAAACATCCATAACCCAATTTGCAAACGGTAAAATTGCTAACTTAAATAGTAATCCCGAAACTATAAATATTATCGAGAATGTATAAATAATAGTTGGTTCATGTTCTAAAAAGTAGCTATTAATATCATTAAAATTTAAGCTGCCTGTAATACCATATAAATATGAAACACCAAATAAAAATACAGCTGTTGAAAAAGCATTCGTTACTATGTATTTTAATGAAGCTTCCTTTGAGGCATACCCTTTTTTATATGCAATAAGAAAATAAGTTATAAAGCTTAGTAATTCTAAAGAAACAGTTAAAATTAAAAAATCATTTGCAGAGGCAACTAGCATTGAAGCTAAAATTCCTGAAAGTAATAATGCATAAAATTGAAAAGTTTTATGATTTCGTTTAGTTACATTACGCTTTGACAATAGAATTATAATAAATGCTGAAATAAGGATAAGTGCTTTAATAAATACGGTAAAAGTATCAGAAAGAATGTTGTCATTAAAAGCATAGTAAATTGGTTCTAATTGTAATTTTTGCAGAGAGAACATTGCACAAATGACACCAAATAAAGTTACCCATTTTGAAATTTTATGAAATCTTACATTGTAAAACATTGATAACATGATAACAATTAAAATTGTCATTAATATAAATAACTCTGGCAACATTGCGTTGAATATATCAGATAATAAATTAATCATCTAGCCTCCAAAAGAACCTAACAGTGCATTCAAGATTGGTAATGTTGTATTAATTATCGGCATAGGAACAAGCCCAAAGACAATTACAACAACAGATAATGAAAACAGAACAAAAAATTCGTGATTAGTTAAATCACTCAATTTGTTCCATCTTTCTAACAGACTTCCATAAAAAGTTTTATGCATAAGTCTTAATGCATAACAAGCTGAAAGAACTAATACAAAAATTGAAAGCAAGGTCATAACTTGTATTAAATAATTATTTAAAATATCAGTCCAAAATGCACCGAAAAATGCCAAAATTTCACCAATAAATGGCATTGTCAATGGAATACCAATACCAGCAAGTATAAATATCATTGCAAAACCAGCAAGTCTTGGCATTACAGTAACTAAGCCACCAAGTTGAGAAATTTCACGAGTTTTAGTCCTTTTATAAATCGCACCAACAATAAAAAATAAAGCAGATGCGACAATTCCATGTGCAAGCATTAAATAAACTGCACCAGTTAGCCCTAAAATATTAAGCGAACATAGACCTAATAGAACAATTCCCATTGACGAAATGCTTGAGTATGCGACAATTTTCTTAATATCAGATTGATTATAAGCAACAATAGCCGTAAATAATATATTTAACATTGCAAAAACAGCTAAATATGGTACTAAAAACAAGAAAGCATCTGGTAAAACTTGAATATTAAATCTTATTATACCGTAAGCACCCATTTTTAATAATAAGCCCGCTAATAGCATACTAACTGGTGTTGGAGCATCTACATGTGCATTTGGAAGCCAAGTATGAAATGGAATAATAGGGAGTTTTACAGCAAATCCGAATAATATTAAAATTGATGCAATTATTTGTAAATATAAAGGACTTGAATCCATATCCAAACTTATTGATGATATATCT